>JANNFA010000152.1:0-2465 GCA_031379345.1 Candidatus Omnitrophota bacterium
GGCTGTGAGCGGTTCCGGCGGCTGGCCGATGAGCGTGTTTCTGACCCCAGACAAAAAGCCTTTTTACGGCGGCACCTATTTCCCGCCACAGGACCGATGGGGCATGCCCGGTTTTCCGACTTTGCTCCCCTCTATTGCGGATTCCTGGAAAGAACGACGTAATGAAATACTCACGTCTGCAGACTCCGCTGTAAATTTTTTATCCAGAGAAACCTCCGATACGGCGCCGCGCGTCAATAAACTTTCCGCGGAGACGCTGGAGTCGGCTTTTCGCCGTTCTGAAGAGGGTTTTGATGAGGTCAATGGCGGTTTTGGCAGTGCCCCAAAGTTTCCTCGGAGCCATGCCCTCTCATTTTTATTGCGGTATTGGCTCCGAACAAAGGACCCCGTTGCGCTCAAGATCGTGGAGCGCACTTTGGCGGCGATGTCTGCGGGCGGGTTGAATGATCAGCTCGCAGGCGGTTTTCACCGCTATTCCACCGACGCGCTCTGGCGCATCCCGCATTTTGAAAAGATGCTCTACGACCAAGCGCTTCTCGTGCAGACCTATCTCGACGCCTTTCAAGCCACCGGGAAAGAAGACTATGCACGCACAGCGCGCCGGACACTCGATTATGTGCTCGAGCGGATGACGGGCCCCGAAGGCGGGTTTTACACCGCCGAGGACGCCGACAGTATCGACCCAAAGGACCCGTCTAAGAAGAGAGAAGGCGCCTATTATGTTTGGGAGAAAAAAGAGATTGAAGAGGCGCTGGGGGCGGACGCGGCTGTATTTTGCGCTCATTACGGCATCGAAGACAGTGGAAACGCGGTCACGGACCCGCACAAAGAGTTCATCCGGCAGAATGTGCTTTATATCGCCAAGCCCGCGGAAGATGCCGCGACTCAGCTTCTTCTAGGGCGCGGGAAGGCGGCGCTTTTGCGTTTGCGCGCAAAGCGTCCGGCGCCCTATCTGGATGATAAGGTGCTCACCGACTGGAATGGGCTCATGATCGGGGCTTTTGCCCGTGCGGCCGCGGTGCTAAAGGAGGAGCGATATAGGACGGCCGCTGAAAAAGCCGCACTTTTTATCGAGCAGACGATGAAAGACGTCTCCGGAAGGCTGCTTCATCGTTACCGAGAGGGCGAAGCGGCGATTGCGTCGAACTTGAATGACTACGCATTTCTTTTAGATGCTTTTCTATGTTTGTATGAAACCAAATTCCATGCGGATTGGCTCCTTCGCGCTCGGGAGACAGCCGACGTAATGATCGAGCGCTTTTGGGACAGTGAGCGGGGAGGTTTTTATCTCACGGCCTCGGATGCAGAAGTGTTGATTTCTCGACCCAAAGAGATTTATGATGGTGCGGTGCCGTCGGGCAATTCGGTGGCCGCGCTGGCGCTTCAGAGGCTCGCAGCTTTCACGGGAGTGGACCGTTATGCTTCGCTCGCCGGTGAGACGTTAGAGGCTTTCTCGGACAAGATTGCCTTCGATCCCTCGAATTCTCCGGTGATGCTCCAGGCACTTGATTTTGCCTTAGATCCATCGAGATATACGTGCCGGGACGAGAATTGTCCGATCCCAGTGAAGGACAAAAAACCTCCAATTAAAGGAGATTCGTAGGAATGCAGACCAAGACTAAAGATTCATTGAAACAGGCATTGAAACTGGGCCAGAGCATTTGGTACGACGGTCTGATCGGCCGAGCCGAACTCGAGCGAATGATCCGCGAAGATGGTCTGCGCGGCGCGACCACCAATCCCGTCATTTTCGAAAAAGCCCTAGCCGATGGCTCTTATGACGCCGAAGTCGCGCGTCTTGCCCGCGAGGGAAAGGCCAACGATGAAATATATAAAACACTGGCTGTTCGCGCGGTTCAGGAGGTGTGTGATGTGTTCGAGCCCGTCCACCGTCAGACCGCCGGTCAGGACGGCTTTGTGTCTATCGAAGTGAGTCCGCTTCTTGCCTATGACACCAAAGCGACGATCGAAGAAGCCAAGGAGCTTCACAAGCGGGTTTCGCGTAAGAATGTGATGATCAAGATTCCGGCCACGACCGCAGGCTTGGCCGCCATCGAGACCGTGATCGCCGAGGGTATTTCCGTGAACGTCACCCTTATTTTCGCCGTCGAGCGCCACCGGGAAGTGATGGAATCGTATCTGGGCGGACTTGAAAAATGTTTGGATGCCGGCCGGTCTATCAAAGAAGTAGCCTCGGTCGCAAGTTTTTTTGTGAGCCGCGTGGATGCGGCCGTGGACAAACTGCTTGAATCCAAGATCGCCGCGACGCAGGACCCGGCGCAGAAGGAACTTTTTCGTACGCTGCTCGGCAAAGCGGCTATCGCCAATTCTAAAGCCGCGTATTCGGCGTTCGAAGAGACCTTCGCGGAGGAGCGTTTTCATCGTATGAAGGCCCAAGGCGCCCAGTTGCAGCGCCCCCTCTGGGCCTCGACGGGCACAAAGAACCCGGCTTATTCGGACGTGCT
>JANNFA010000155.1:0-1735 GCA_031379345.1 Candidatus Omnitrophota bacterium
GTGCGTTGATCCTCGTGCCGACGCGTGAGCTCGCACTGCAGGTGGATGAAACATTGCAGAAGCTAGGCCCTACCTTGGGTCTCAAGACCGTGGTGCTGATTGGCGGCGCTTCGATGGGTCTCCAGCTTCAGATTTTAAAGCGCGGCGCGCGCGTCATCATTGCGACGCCCGGACGCTTGCTGGACCACATGACCCAGCGAACGGTGGACCTTCGTGACGTGAAGATCGTGGTGATGGACGAAGCGGACCGTATGCTCGACATGGGTTTCGCGCCGCAGATCGAGAAGATCATCCGCACCGTCCCGAAAGACCGGCAGACGATGCTGTTCTCGGCCACGATGCCTCAGCAAATCCTGCATTTGGCGACGGCCTATATGAAATTGCCGCTTCGTATCGAAGTCGCGCCGCAGGGCACGGTCGCTGATAAAGTGGTACAGGAACTTTTTATCGTGAAGGGCGAATCCAAGCGTCTTCTTCTCGATAAAATTCTGAAACAGTATCATGGCAGTGTGCTGCTTTTCACGCGCACGAAACAGGGGGCGCGCAAAGTCGCCCGCACCGTGCGTGAAATGAAGCATACCTCCGCTGAAATTCACTCCAACCGTTCGCTCAATCAGCGCAAAGAGGCGCTTGAGGGCTTCAAGTTGGGCAAATACCGCGTTCTGGTTGCCACCGACATCGCTTCGCGCGGGATCGATGTGAAAGGGATCGAGCTGGTCATCAACTATGACCTTCCCGATGACCATGAGAACTACATCCACCGCATCGGCCGCACGGGCCGCGCAGGCCGCGAGGGGCGGGCCATCACATTCGCCACGCCGGACCAGGGAGCGGATATCAAAGGCATCGAGCGCTTGATGCGCCTGACACTTCCGGTGTCTTCGCACCCCGAGCTTCCGAGCGAGCGTTTCCTAGCGAACGCGCCTTCACCTAATCGCGGTGGAGGGAATCAAAGTCGCAATAAGTCGTTCCGCGGTCATGGCCACCGTCCCCACGGCGGCTTTCCGCGCAGACAGCGTTAAAACCTATAACAGGAGGAAGCAAAATGAAGTCGTTGACTCGTATGTTGGTGTTCGTAATGTTGTTCGGAATGTTCGGTGTGGCCGCACAGGCAGAAGAAGCAGCGGCACCCGCGATGGACGCGGAGAAAGCCGCGCAGATGGAAAAAATGATGGCGCTCATGGCCCCCAGCGACGCGCATAAGGCACTCGAACCGCTCGCAGGCAAGTGGACGTACACGGCCAAGATGTGGATGACACCAGATTCACCCGTTGAAGAATCCACCGGCACCAGCCAAGACGACCTGATTTACGGCGGCCGCTTCCTGATGCAGGTCGTGAAGGGCACCATGATGGGCAAACCCTTCGAAGGGCTCGGTTTCACTGGTTATGACAACATCAAGAAAGAATATGTGTCGGTCTGGCTCGACGGCATGGCAACAGGAGTCATGACCTCTTCCGGCCAGTATGATGCCGCAACGAAGACGATCACGGAGATGGGCGTCAATTCCTGCCCGTTGACCGGCGAGAAGGATCGCAAAGGTCGGAACGTCACGACTCTCGTGGACAATGACCACAAGACCTACACCGCGTACGCGGCGGGTCCGGACGGCAAAGAAAACAAGATGATGGAGATCGCCTACACGCGCGTCCCGCAAGCCGTTTAACCGCGATATTGCGGTTTTACGGAAGGAAGCGTAGGATAGTGGTTGTAAGCGTGATTCACTAACAAGGAG
>JANNFA010000160.1:0-2296 GCA_031379345.1 Candidatus Omnitrophota bacterium
TGCGCCAGTCTCTTTCTCTCTTCGGGTGTGAGGATCTTACCGTAGGCGGTCTCCATATTCTGGAGGATGACTTCCCGGCGGAAGGGAAGCATGCGGTAGGCGAGCTTTCCGAACCAGCCGGGCTTCAGGTGTGAGTCGTCAAAAGGCTTCATGGGGCTCTAGACTAGCGTCTTGGGCGGTATTTTTCCAGTCCAATTTAGCCTTGCAACACCCCTCCGGTTTGCTATAATAACGCAGATTCATTCCCGGCCCATAGGGGGCCAGGAAAAACCGGTCGCGGGGATAACGGTTTAAACCGTACCTAAGCCCTTCACACCATTAGGGTTAGGCGTCCCTTAAAAAGAAAGAAGGAACCTGTCATGTCCAAGGAACTCGTCCAAAGCCTGCTCGAAGCGGGCGTCCATTTCGGTCACCAGACCAAAAAATGGAATCCGAAAATGAAGCCGTATATTTACGGCGAAAAAAGCGGTATTTACATCATCGATCTTGAAAAGACGATGATCGCGCTCACGCGTGCCTGCAATTTTATCCGCGAAGTCGCCGCCAGCGGCGCGCCGATCTTGTTCGTCGGCACAAAGCCCCAGGCCCAGCCGGTTGTCCAGGATGAGGCGAAGCGTTGCGGCATGTTTTACGTCAGCCATCGTTGGCTCGGCGGGATGCTTACCAATTATGCGACCATCAAGAATAGCGTACGTCGTTACAAACAGCTTATCCAGATGCGCGACGACGGCACGTTCGAAGTTTTGAAGAAAAAAGAGGTCGCCGTGCTTGAGAAGGAGATCACGAAGCACGAGAAG
Organism: Candidatus Omnitrophota bacterium; assembly: GCA_031379345.1. Taxonomy (GTDB): domain Bacteria; phylum Omnitrophota; class Gorgyraeia; order 2-02-FULL-51-18; family 2-02-FULL-51-18; genus JAHFFM01. Next base: position 798 of record JANNFA010000160.1, read on the forward strand.
AATCTCTCCGGCATTGTAGAGATGGACAAACTTCCCGGCGCGCTCTTTGTCATCGACGCGAAACACGAAGACATTGCCGTCAAAGAGGCTAATCGTCTCGGGATTCCGGTCATTGCGATCGTGGATACGGATTCCGATCCAGACCGCATCGATTACCCGATTCCTGGGAATGACGACGCCATTCGCTCCATCAAACTTCTCACGGCGGTGATCGGCGACAGCCTTCTTGAAGGTTTGCAGAAGGTGCGCCGCGACAAGGCCGAACCCGCCATGGCCGGCGCCGCGGTAAAAGAGTAGTCCCGTGACAGCCGGAGTCGAACCCGTCAGAGAACTGCGCGAGAGGACCGGCGCAGGTATCATGGATTGCAAGGCGGCGTTGCAGGCGTCCAACGGCGACATGGAAAAGGCCGTCGATTTTTTACGCAAGAAGGGTGTTGCGTCCGCTTCTAAAAGGGCCGGCCGTGAGGCAAAAGAGGGCCTCATCGGAGCCGTTATCCAGGGGGGTACGGCTGTCTTGGTCGAAGCCAACTGCGAGACCGACTTCGTCGCCCGTACCGAGGATTTCCGCGCGCTGGTAAACCTGGCTATCGCCGAGACCTCGGCGCAGGGTGAAGGCGCGATTGCGGGGCCGAAGGTCTCTGAACGCGTGGCTGAACTCTCCGGAAAAATCGGGGAGAAGATCGTCGTGCGTCGCGCCAAAAAACTCCAATCAGCCGGCACGTTTTTTTCTTATATTCACGCGAACCAAAAGCTCGGTGTCGTGGTCGAATTGATCTCCTCCAAAAAGGGCCCTGCCTTGGAATCACTCGGCAAAGACCTTGCGATGCAGGTGGCCGCATCGAACCCGATCTGCGTCTCTCGCGGCGAAGTGCCCGCACAGACCGTGGAACGCGAGAAGGGTGTCTATCGCGAGGAAGTCAAAGGCAAGCCGGAAAACATCGTCGAAAAAATTATCACCGGTAAGCTGGAAAAGTTCTACCAGAACGCATGTCTTCTTGAGCAGATGTACATCAAGGATGATAAAAAATCCGTGAAGACCCTGATCGAAGAAGCCGGCAAACTGCTTGGAGATACCGTCCAGGTGAAGCAGTTCGTACGGTTCCAGCTAGGGGAGTCCGCTGCTTCGTGACGACCAAGAAATTTAAGCGCATCCTGCTCAAACTTTCCGGCGAAGCGCTGCAGGGCGACAGGCAGTACGGCATCGATCCGAAGGTCATCGACGGCATCGCGGATGAGCTGAAGGAGATCAAGGACCTTGGCGTCGAGATCGCCATTGTCATCGGCGGTGGAAATATTTTCCGCGGCGTCCAGGCCGAAGAGCGCGGAATGGAACGCGCGACCGCCGACTATATGGGAATGCTCGCTACCGTGATAAACGGCATGGCGTTGCAAGATGCTCTCGAGCGCAAAGGCGTGTTCACGCGTGTACAGACGGCCATTGCGATGGCGCAGGTGGCTGAGCCGTTCATCCGCCGCCGCGCGGTGCGTCACCTTGAAAA
>JANNFA010000198.1:0-6291 GCA_031379345.1 Candidatus Omnitrophota bacterium
CTTATCTTGTGCATGCGCATCGCTGGCCGGAACCGAAAAAATTTCTTCCCGAAAATGAGCTTCCTTTTCCAACGCACATTGAATGGGCATCCGATGCGCATTGGAGCAAGTTCCCGCTTACCTCTACGGAAGTGAAGAAGAAGAGCGAAGTGATCCTCCAGTACAAAAGTCAGCTTTCGTATAAAAGAAAATTCCTGCTGGCCTTCGCCCGCAAGAATGAGATCATCGCCGATTATCCAGCCGAGAAAGTGCCGACGGTCTCAGTCATGCCTGTGGCGGGGAGCGATCAATCCGACAAAGAGTCTATTCCGGGTGACGTGAGTTATAAGGTGTTCGGCGGGGAGCTTTGGATAGATATCCCCATGTCGAACATGTTGGATGAGATGGGCGTGCTGAGCAGCTACGTGTTTGGCTACCGGCGGGGTTTCCTTTTTTCAGACATGCCGAAACTCGCATTCAAACTTTTTGGGAATAAGATGGTGGTCTATGATGGTGCACGCAATCTTCACGACCCCAAGATCGTCTACCGCCTTGAAAATGACCGGCTTTATATACGCATTCCTTTGAAGCGCCTAAAAAACCCTGAGTACTTGTTCGTATCTACTCGTAACGCCAAGGAGGAGATATCGCTCGACTTCGGCTCCTGGAGGCTGCTGGAAATCGTGATATAATGGCGTCTATGCAGAAGTTCACAAGGCGCTCTCAAAATTCTTCCGAGGCATGGATCGCGCTCGCGCTCATTGCGTTGGGCGTGCTCTGTCGCGTACTGCCCCATCCTGACAATGTGACTCCTACCGCCGCGCTGGCACTTTTCGCGGGCGCGACGCTCAGTCCCGCGCTGGCGTTCACCGTACCGCTCATTATCATGATGGCGAGCGACCTATTTATCGGATTCCATCCGCTTTTTTGGCTTGTTTGGCCGACGTTCGCGCTTGTGACCTGGATAGGCCAAGCCGTACGTGAAAGGGAAGGGGCGCTTCCAATCGTCCTGGCATCGTTTGGTTCTTCGGTGTTGTTCTTCGCTGTGTCGAACCTTGGGGTATTTCTTTTTGAGAAGATGTATCCCAAAACTTGGACTGGTTTCGTGGAGTGTTTTACGATGGCTCTGCCGTTCTTCCGTAATTCCCTGATAGGTGACCTGACCTATACAGCCGTCGCTTTCACACTTTTTGCGCTAGCGGTCCGCCACCTCCGCGCTATTCCGAGTATGTCGCGGAGGAGCTGACGGTTTCCCAGAAGGTGACGGATTTGACGGGGAGCTTTTTGGATTTGGCGAAGTCAAAGACGAGTTTAGCTAAATTTTCCGCAGTAGGATTTTCATCCATCAGGAAATAAGGTTCTTTCAAGCCCTTCAGAATACTCGCGAGTGCGTCGTCTTTTCTTAAGATCATCTTGTGGTCGAGTTGTTCATCGACCCATTTCTGGTCGATGTCCTTGATCTCGCCGAAGTCGTGCACCATGCCGCGCTTATCCAGCTGTTTGGCTTCTAGGGAAATGACGATCTTTCCATTGTGGCCATGCGGATGCGCGCACTTGCCGTTGTAATCAAGAAGCCGGTGCCCGTAGCAGAAGTGAATATCTTTTTTGACGCTATACAATGGACCTTCCTCCGTCGACAACGAGTACGATACCATTCACAAAATCGTTTTCCACGAGAAAAATCACGGCATTGGCCACGTCTTCGGGTTTCCCCCAGCGGCCGAGGGCGGTCGTTTTAGCGATCGCTTCTTTTTCTTTGTCGTCCATGTCTGGCGGAGCGAGCACGGGGCCGGGCGCGACCGCATTGGCCGAGACTTTTGGCGCGAAGTCGCGCGCAAGCGATTTCGTAAGTGTGATGAGTCCGCCCTTGGTCGTGCAGTAGGCCATGAAATCTTTATAAGGCCGGAACCCGCTCCAGTCGGCGATATTCACGATTTTTCCACCGGAACCTTTGACCATTTCGCGGCCGATGGCTAGGGAGAGGAGATAGGGGGCTTTAAGATTCACGTCCATGAGTGTGTCCCAGGATTCCTCATCCGCAGTGTCCGGAGGCGTTTTGAAATAAAGCGAAGCGCTATTTACGAGCACCTCAATTTTTATGGTGTCTTTTTTAAGCCCTGAGACCATCCTCTGAATATCGGCGGGTTTGGAGAGGTCGGCCTGCGCCAGACGGCATTTTACGCCCAAAGCCGTGATCTCGGAGGCGGTTTTTTGAGCTTCGTCTTTGGAAGTGCTGTAATGGAGCACAATGTGAGCCCCTTTTTTGGCTAAGGCAAGCGAAATGGCGCGCCCGACCCTTTTTGAGGCGCCTGTCACAAGTGCTGTTTTACCAATGAGTTCCATGCACTTATCTTACCGCCCTTCACGGGATTTTCATATCAATTTCATAGGAAGTTCATGGGACGAAGACGTCCTCTTATGGTAAACTTTACCTCATGCGCGTCTCTGTTTTTGATATCGGAACAAACTCTATCCATATGCTGGTGGCTGAGATACAGCCTGATCTTAGCATCAAAATATTAGACCGTGAAAAAGACACGACGCGTCTTGGCGATGGCAGTTTCGAGAAGCGCCGTCTCAAGAAATCCTCGATGCGACGCGCATGGAATGTGATAAGCGCGTTCCATAAGACGGCGAAACAGCTTCACATTCGCAGGACGATCGGAGTCGCTACAAGCGCCGTGCGCGACGCCAAGAACGGCAAGGAGTTCATCCGCGAAATCTACCGGAGAACGGGAATTCGTATCCGCATCGTTTCAGGCGATGAAGAGGGCCGTCTGATCGAACTGGCCGCACGCTCAAACATGGACGTGCAAGGCAAAAAGACACTGGTCGTGGACATCGGCGGGGGAAGTATGGAGCTCATTGTCGGCGATGGAAAGAAGCATTTTTTTCTAAAGAGTTTCCCGCTTGGCGTAGCCCGTCTTACAGACCACTTTTTGAGCAAGGACCCGCCTTCAGCGAAACAGCTGAAGAAGTTGGAGAAGCATATCGAAAAGACATTGAGAATTCCAGTCCAGCAGATACGGAAATGGAAGGTGTCCAAGGTCATAGGCACGGCCGGCACCCTCATCAACCTTGGCTCCATGGCCTACGAAGACGAATACTCCAAGAGGCTCAAGCTCGTCCACCATTTCGTACTGCAGAGGAAGCGTCTTGAAGAGATCCATTCCAAGATCACTGGTCTATCGCTCAAAGAGAGGCTTAATTTCCCTGGTTTGGATTCCAAGCGGGCGGATATCATCTTGGCCGGAAGCGTCCTGGTGCGGACATTAATGCGGCTTTTGGAGATAGACCGGATCACGATTTCGAAGCAGGGTATCCGTGAGGGTTTGATACTCGATTTTATGGCCAGAAATAGGAAATCCCTTTTACGCGCTCCGAGTGGTAAAATTCGTCCAAGGAAAAAAGGATGAAAGTATTCGAAAAAAAGCACGGCTATCCCGGAAAGCTCTTCATCGTTGAAGGCGTCGACGGCTCGGGCAAGAGCACGCAGATAGACCTTTTAAAAAAGTGGCTCGAGTCCGAAGGTTATTCGGTGTTCTACACCGAATGGAACAGCTCGGAGCTGGTGAAAGAGACTACCCGAGAAGCGAAGAAAAAAAACCTTCTCACGCCGACTACGTTCAGCCTCCTTCACGCGACGGATTTTGCCGATCGTCTTTATTACCAGATCATCCCGCCGCTTAAGGCCGGCATGATCGTACTGGCCGATCGCTATGCTTACACCGCTTTCGCGCGTGACGTGGTGCGCGGCGTCTCTCCCAAATGGGTACGCGACCTTTACAGTTTTGCCGTGAAGCCCGATATCAGTTTTTATTTCGACATGCCCATCCAGATCGCTTGCGAGCGCATTCTCTCTAACCGCGCCGAGATCAAATTCCATGAGGCGGGCATGGATCTGGGGCTTCATCCGGACGTGCGCGAATCGTTCAAGATATTCCAGGGTCGCATCATGGACCAATACAAGAAGATGGTAGAGGAGTTCGACCTGACCGCCATCGACGCTACTCACGAGATACACGACCAGCAGGATGTTGTCCGTGAGAAGGTGAGCGAATGCCTGAAAGGATATTCCACAAAGAGGACGATCTATGCCAAACGAGCCAAAGTATTTTGGAGAAAGTTTACCGTATCTTAAGCCCTTTGAAAAAAAGGGAAAACTGATCGCGATTGAAGGGACCGACGGCTGCGGCCGTTCCACCCAGGTCGCGCTTCTTAAAAATTGGCTCGAGGTTCGTGGCTACGCCGTAGTCGAAACGGGCTGGGCGCGTTCAAACCTCATGCACAAGTCCATCGAACTGGCGAAATCCGGCAATACCATGGACCGCATGACGTTCACGCTTCTCTACGCCACTGATTTTGCGGATCGGTTTGAGAATCTCATCATTCCGGCGCTTCGTTCGGGGCATATCGTCCTGTCAGACCGCTATGTTTTCACAGCCATCGCCCGCGACGTGGTCCGCGACGCCGATTCAGCCTGGATACGGAACCTGTTCAGTTTTGCGCTCGTGCCCGATGTCACCCTGTACATGAAGATAGATATCGAGACGCTCATCCCGCGCGCGATCGAAGGCGGCGGTATGAACTACTGGGAAGCCGGCATGGACATGCATATGGGACAGGATCTCTTTGATAGTTTCGTGAATTACCAGTCCGCGTTGATAACGGAGTACAACAAACTCTCAAAAGAATTCAATTTCAATTCCGTCGACGCGACCAAAAGCGTGGACGAGATCCAGAAAGACATCCGCGAGATCGTAAAACCCGTGCTTGCCGAAAAGCCCAAGGTAAAAAAATAATCTTGTCTAAAAAACTCATCCTCGCGATTGATGATGAAAAAGACATCCTAAAGCTCCTTCAGTACAACTTAGAGCGCGAAGGCCATCAGGTTCTTTGCGCAAAAAGCGGGGAAGAGGGCCTCGAGATTGCGCGTGTGAAAAAACCGGACCTTATCCTCCTCGACCTCATGCTCCCGGGCATGGACGGCCTTGAAGTCTGTAAACTTTTGCGTGCGAACAAGGACACAAAGAATATCCCCATTCTTATGCTCACCGCGAAAAGTTCTGAATTGGACCAGATCCTCGGCCTTGAGCTTGGTGCCACCGATTACATCACGAAGCCCTTCAGCGTGAAGGTGCTTTCGGCGCGTGTAAAAAATATTTTCCGGAACAAAGAGACTAAAAAAGACGAATCAACGTTATTGGGTGTTGGAGGACTCGTGATCGACCGCGAACGGCGTAGTTTTACCGTGAATGGCAAGCTCGTGAGTCTCACCAAACTCGAATTTCAGATGCTGGGCTTCCTCATGGAGAACAGGGGCAAAGTCTTTTCGCGAGACCAGCTGTTGTCGAGTGTGTGGGAGGGCCAGGCTTTTGTGGTGGACCGTACCGTGGACGTGCATATGCGCAGTATCCGTCAGAAATTGGGTAAGCACCGAGACTTGATCGAGACGGTTCGAGGCTCCGGCTACCGTTTCGTCGACAGCGAAGAAGGCGCCTAGCTTGTTCTTCTCAGGTGCTCAGAACCTACGAAAGATCGCCGAGATCGCCCGAGCGCTTGCGCAGGGCCAGGACCCGCCAGCTTTTCTTACTTCCAAAGAACCCTACCTCTCGCTTCTTTCAGATATCCAGAGCCTAGCTTCTAGGCTTGATGAGCGCTCGCGGTCGGCCATTGAGGAACGTAACCGTATCCTTGCCATCCTCGAGAGCATGACGGAGGGCGTGCTGGTCGTCGACATTGAACAAAAGATACTTTTGGTGAACTCGACGCTTGCGGGCGCGTTCGGTTTTGAAAAGAGCGCGGCGTCTGGGCGTTTCTTCTGGGAAATGTTCCGTGATGCAGACATCAATGAGATGATCCAAGGCGCCCTGAGCAAGCGGCAAGCTGCGCGACGCGAGCATGAAGCGATCCTTGCGGGGTCTATTTTTGAGATCCAGGTATCGCCCGTCTCGACAGGTGCGGATTTTCTTGGGATGGTTGCCGTGTTCCGGGATATTACCTCACTCAAACAATTTGACCGGCTTCGCTCGGAGTTTGTCGCGAATGTGTCGCATGAGCTCAAGACACCGCTCACATCCATCCTTGGATTTGTCGAGACCTTGAAAGAGGGGGCTCTTTCCGACCCCGAGAATAGTCTGAAGTTCCTGAACATCATCCAAGAACAATCGCTCAAATTGAATGCGCTGATAGAAGATCTTCTTCTTTTATCACGGCTGGAGTCATCCAATGAATCCCTACGGCTGGAGCCGGTGAGGCTCGCCGCTCTTTTCAAGAAGACAGGGGAATTTTTCGCTCCACGTTTTAAAGAAA
>JANNFA010000216.1:0-2765 GCA_031379345.1 Candidatus Omnitrophota bacterium
ACGCTCACCACCACCACCAACGAATGGCCTTTTTTCTTATAAGCCGCCACGCGACGCGCTACATTTTGGATGCGCTCGGCATTTGCGACGCTGGACCCGCCAAACTTTAATACCATCAACGCCATCTTGCCCTACCCTTTCAAAAATTGAGCGAGGAATGTATGTCCCGGGCTGAGAAAGCGGCCGGACAAACCACAGCTTTTTTCGCTGAATGACTCCGCGCCGCTGGAAGCGAAGCCCTCGCCCCAAGCCAGAAGCGGCGTGTGTCCGTGGGTGTTCGCGCCCTGCAAAGTAGAATGAACCACGTCCGAAGTGACCACGACACGTGCGGGTGATTTTTTCTTATCAAGATAAGACACCAGCTTACCCACAACGTGCGCATCGAATTCTTCGATACGGCGGATCTTTGCCTTGAAATCCTTCGACGTCTCGGAGAATTTTATCGAGGACTCCAGTAAATTAAAGTCCGCAAACTCACCCTCCTCCCATTTCTTCATTGCGCGCAGGCTCGAGGCCTGGCCCAGACCGCGCCAGGCGAGACGTTCGGCAAAGAACGCGCCCTGAATACTATTTTTTTGCTGAAAAGATTGAAGCTTTGGCCGCCTCCCCTGCCCCCACAACCATACCTGCGACGCCGGGTTTTCCCCAAGGTCGATACGGACGCGGTTCACATCATGATTTTCCAAAGCCGTGCGTGTGAATGCGGTGATCTCCTGAAGAAGCTCGGCCGCTTTTCCCTTGAGCGGCCACTTCGATATCTGCTGGCCATGGACACGAGCGGGAGACGTCGTCTCGAGATCGTCCAGTTCCGCTGTTTTTTTAGGGTTTTCGATCACAAGAAAATTCTTATACCCGTCAATCGGCACGATCTTGGCCTTGAAATCAGCCAACCCCCGATTCAACTCCATCACAAGAACCTGCGCTTCTTTGGCGGATATTTTTCCTGCCGTATGATCGGAAAGCTCTCCGTCGGAAAGTGTCACAAAATCACAACGAAACACGACCTGCGCATCATTCTGCGAAAACCCCGTCCCCGCAGCCTCTAGCGGCGCGAGACCTGTGTAAAATTCTCTAGGTTCGTACCCCAGCATCGAAAGTCCGGCCACTTCCTCAGAGGCCGGCAGAGACGCATCGAGCCAGGAAGCATTGGCGAGCATCGCTTTTTTGGCGAGAGAGTCCATAAAAGGCGTCTTCGCCACTTCGAGGGGCGTGCGGCCATCCAAGACTTCAAGCGGTTCATCCGCCATGCCCGCACAGACCAGCCAAAAATATTTCATTTCATCGCCTTGAGCACCGCTTCGGCCTTGGCGGGGATGCTCTGAATTTTTTTGGACGTCCTCTGGAGCGCCTGGTCCGGGTCCTTCAGACCATGGCCCGTAAGCACGCAGACGATCTTTGGGATGCCGGCACCCTTCGTCTGTCTGAAATATTTTTCTTTCACCAATTTAAAAAGCCCGGCCACGCTCGCGGCGCTGGCCGGCTCCACAAAGATCCCCTCGCGCTCCGCCAGCCATTGATAGGCGGTGAGAATTTCTTTGTCTGTCACTGCCTCGATGCGGCCCTTTGACTCGTCGCGGGCGGCAACCGCTGCCTTCCAGCCGGCCGGATTGCCGATACGGATGGCGGTGGCGATGGTTTCCGGGTTTTTAACAATGCGGCCTCTCACGATAGGCGCGGCCCCCGCGGCTTGAAAACCCATCATGACTGGAAGCGACCGCACCTTGCCCTTGGCCTGATATTCTTGATAGCCTTTCCAATATGCGGAGATATTTCCGGCATTCCCCACCGGCATCAGGTGAAAATCCGGCGCGACACCGCCCAACTGGTCACAGACTTCAAAGGCGCCCGTTTTTTGCCCCTCAATGCGAAACGGATTCAGGGAGTTCACCACGGTCACGTCTTTCAGTGAGGATAGTTCGCGGACAAGACCAAGCGCCACGTCGAAATTTCCTTTCACTGCGAGCACTTGAGCGTTGTGCACAAGTGCCTGTGAAAGTTTTCCAAGCGCAATTTTTCCTTGAGGGATGAGCACCACACAACGCAGACCCGCTTTGGCCGCATAGGCCGCCGCGGAAGCGGAAGTGTTTCCGGTAGAGGCACAGATGACAATTTTTGCGCCCGACTCCACGGCCTTGGACAAAGCCAATGTCATGCCGCGGTCTTTGAAAGAACCCGTGGGATTCAACCCTTCGTATTTAAGATAGACCTCTGCGTCCGCTAATTCGGAAAGGGACGGCGCGGGAATAAGCGGCGTATTACCCTCGCAAAGCGACACGATCGGTGTGCTTGCGGTGACCGGAAGATGTTCTTTATAGGCTTCGAGGATGCCGCGCCAGACCATGCCTAGCTCTCCACGCGGATCAACTGCGTCTTCTCGCGCACATCATGACGGGCGTCGATCTGTTTGAGCGCGCGCCGCATGTTGCGTTCTTTGGCGTCATAGGTGAGTATCACGACCGGGACGGAGCGCTTGTCATGGGATTCTTTTTGGTGGACGCTTAATATAGAAATGCCGTTAGAGCCCAGCGTCTTGGCGATGGAGCCAAGAACGCCCGGTTTGTCCGCGACTTGGAAACGCAGATAATATTTTGAAACCAATTCGTCCATCGGAAGCACGCGTAAGGCCGCTGGCTCCTCAATCCACGAGCTGCGCATGGAATCCAGGCCCTTGGTCATGTCCTGTGCGATCTCGACAACGTCGCTCATCACCGCACCGGCGGTAGGCATTCGCCCCGCGCCGCGGCCGTAAAAAAGCAAGTCTCCGC
>JANNFA010000236.1:0-3173 GCA_031379345.1 Candidatus Omnitrophota bacterium
ATGCCCAATATGCCGGCGCTAGCGGGAAAGGGGATGTCGGCTTTTAGTTTGGGTCGGCACGCGACTCAAAAGCACCAACGTATCGCCGAAGCGATCCTCCTGTCTTTTGGCGAAGTGGCGCAAGTCCCTGAACGCGCACTAGACCTTGTGACGGCCATTTCCGGCTCCGGTCCCGCATATTTCTTTTTATTAGCGGAAAAAATGATCGAAGCCGCTTATGAGATGGGCATGAAAGCGGATTTGGCCAAGAAACTTGTCTATCAGACGGCGCTTGGCAGCGGGACCGTGATGGCGAATAGCGAAGAGGATCCCGAAGAGCTTGTGGCGCGCGTCGCTTCGAAGGGCGGCACGACGGAAGCCGCGCTCAAGGTTTTCCAAAAAAAAGGGTTCGGGCGCATCGTCCAAGACGCAGTGAAGGCCGCGCATAAACGTTCCATCGAGCTTAGAAAGTAAGGAGTTTAGGATGTTTGCTGTCGGTAATTTTCTTCAAGCGGTCGCTTCCGCGCTTTCGTTTTTATGCGATGCGCTCATTCTTCTCGTGTTCGTGCGCGCGCTGCTTAGCTGGGTGAGCCCGGACCCTTCGAACCCCATCGTCCAGTTCATCGAACGTTCTACGGATTGGCTCTTGGTCCCATTCCGCAATCTGATACCCGCGTACAAAATCGGGATGGACGTTTCTCCGATCTTGGCTTTTTTATTCCTTAAATTCTTTGTGCAGATGTTCGTCGTTCGCACACTTTTTGCGTACGCGATGCGTCTTAGTTGAGGACGCATGGCCGCCGAACCGAAATCCGAATATAAAAATACGCTCAACCTGCCGGCTACGGATTTTCCGATGAAGGCCGATCTGCCCGCGCGAGAACCCAAGGCGCTGGCTTGGTGGGAGGCGCAGGGTCTTTACGCAAAGATCCGCGAAAAATCCAAAGGCGCCAAGCGCTGGGTGTTGCACGACGGCCCGCCGTACGCCAACGGCGACATCCATATGGGACACGCTCTCAATAAAGTCCTAAAAGATATCCTAGTTAAATACCGCACTCTCCGAGGCTTTGACGCGCCCTATGTGCCCGGTTGGGATTGCCACGGGCTGCCCGTCGAGCATCAGCTTTTTAAGGAGCTCAAGATCACGAAGGCAGATATCGCGCCGGTCGAGTTTCGCAAGAAAGCCGCGCAGTATGCGATGAGCTTCGTCGAAAAACAGAAAAGCCAATTCAAGCGCCTGGGTGTCTTCGGTGACTGGGAACGGCCCTACCTTACGCTGTCACCGGATTTTGAAGCGGCTGTGATCGATTCTTTCGCGAAGCTCGTGGAGAAAAAATTCATTTTTCATCGTTTGAAACCCGTTCATTGGTGCACCACCTGTGAGACCGCGCTCGCCGAAGCCGAACTTGAATACGATGAGAACCATGTCTCGCCCTCTTTGTATGTGCTTTTTCCGCTTCCTTCAGAAAACGCCTCCTTCGCGGTGTGGACGACAACGCCCTGGACGCTCCTTGCGAACGTAGCGGTCGCTTTGCACGCGGATTTCCAGTACGTCTCCGTCGAGACAAAAAAATTCGGTACTGTCATCGTGCTTGAGGACTTGCTTGATTCTTTTCTGAAGGTGGCAGGCATTGAAGCATCCGATGCGCACATTGTGAAGAAGCGCAAGGGTTCGGCTCTCGAAGGCCTTGAAGCGCGTCACCCGTTCTTGGATCGCGTGTCTAAAGTTGTGACTGCGGACTATGTCTCACGGACGGATGGCACCGGGGTTGTGCATACGGCGCCTGGCCACGGCATGGATGACTACCGCACTGGCCTTGCGAAGGGCCTGCCGATGTTGATGCCGGTGGATCACCGGGGCGTCTTCACGAAAGAAGCGGGTGATTTTGCGGGAACACATGTTTATAAGGCCAATGACCGAATCATTGACGAGATATTAAAAAAAGGGAACCTAGTCTACGCGGGACAGCTCACGCATTCGTATCCGACTTGCTGGCGTTGCCGTAAGCCCGTCATTACGCGGGCCACGCGTCAGTGGTTTCTTGGGGTGGACGAGAATGACCTTCGTGCGAAGTGTCTTGAGGCGATCCGCAATAAAGTGAAATGGCATCCCGTTGCCGGGCAGAATCGCATTGCGGGCATGGTCGAATCACGACCCGACTGGTGTTTGTCTCGCCAACGTTGCTGGGGCGTGCCCATCCCTGTGATGTACTGCACGAGTTGTGATGAAGCGGTGCTTGAGCCTGAGTTGATCCGTCGTATCCGTGACCTTTTCAAAAAAGAAGGTTCGGACGCCTGGTTCACAAGATCGACGCTCGATATCACCGGCGGCGCTTTCGCTTGTAAAAAATGCGGACGCAAAGACTTGAAAAAAGGGGAGGACATCCTCGATGTGTGGTTTGAGTCCGGCGCCAGTCATGTGTCCATGCTCGTGGAGTCTTCCGAATTAAAATTTCCGGCCGATCTCTATCTTGAAGGTTCGGACCAGCATCGTGGTTGGTTCCAAAGCTCGCTCCTGGTCTCTTGCGGGCTCTGGGGCAAGCCGCCCTACGAGGCGGTCCTCACGCATGGGTTCATCGTGGATGGGGAAGGGCGCAAGATGTCCAAGTCGCAGGGGAATGTGATTTCGCCGCTCGACGTCATGAAGCAGTCCGGCGCAGATATCTTGCGCTTGTGGGTGGTCTCTTCGGATACTTCCGACGACATCCGTTTATCGTCGGATAGTCTCACGCGGCTTTCGGAGGGATATCGCAAGATACGCAATACGTTCAAATACCTTCTCGGAAACCTGAGCGGATTTGATTATACAAAGGAGCGCCTGGATGTTTCCAAGATGCCCGAAGTGGACCGGTGGGCGCTCTCGAAGCTCGAACACCTGAAAGAGGAGGTGACAGCCGCTTACGAAGCCTATGAACTGCACCGCATTTATCATGTCGTGTACAATTTCTGCGTACGCGAGATGTCCTCTTTTTATCTCGATGTATTGAAAGACCGTCTTTACACGGACGCGCGCTCCTCGGTCTCCGGGCGTTCCAGCCGCACCGTGCTCTACGAGATTTTGACCGATTTAACGCGAATGCTCGCGCCTGTTCTATCCTTTACCTGCGAAGAGGTGTGGCAATGCCTTGGGTTCAAGACAAGTGTCCACCTGGAGTCCTGGCCGAAACAGGAAAACGGCCGGCGCGATGCCCAGC
>JANNFA010000250.1:0-6192 GCA_031379345.1 Candidatus Omnitrophota bacterium
TCCATCCGCAGCCGGTCAGCTTCCCGGTCTGCAACGCCAGCAATGTGCGTACCGTCTCGTCGATACTGCGGCCAACGGCCGTATCATTGACGACAGCCGACTTGAGCACGCCGTTCGGATCGATAATAAAGGTCCCGCGGAGTGTGTAGCCTTTTTCCGGGATCAACACGTTGAACATCTTAGAAACCTGATGGCCTGTATCCCCAAGAATAGGAAACTCGACCTTTCCAAGACTGGATGCGGACCAAGCTTTGTGCGAATGCACGCTGTCGGTGGATGCGCCGATAACTTCCGCATTCATCTTCTTGAATTCCGCATGATGCGTGTTGAACCCCTGGATCTCTGTGGGGCATACGAACGTAAAATCAAGGGGGTAAAAGAAAAGCACCACCCATTTGCCTTTATAATCTGAAAGCTTAATGTCCTTGAACGATCCGTCGTTCATGTATGCCTGTCCGGCAAAATCAGGAACTTTTTGACCCACCTGCAAACCACTCATCGTCTCAACCGCTGACATAATTTCCTCCTATTATTGGAAAACGGCAGTATAACATTAAAGCTCTCGTACCCGCAACCGCTTGAGCAAACCAGAGATGTCCCGCTTCAAGCAGAGTCTCGGAGCCTCGCGCATGACGGTGGATACACTGGCAGCCACTCCCGCTTTGGCAGCTTCCGCCATCGATAGTTTCCGCTGCAAACCTCCCAGGAGTCCGCCGATAAGCGAATCCCCCGCCCCCAACTGACTGCGAACTTCCACCTCAGGGGGGGTAATATGGATCGCCTTGTCTTCACTCACGAACAAGGCTCCTTTTGGTCCCAAGGATACCACCACAAGGCGGACGCCTCCGCGTACGATCCTGCCCGCTTCATGCGTATATTCTTTCAACGTCCGCAAGCGACGACCGCACAGACGATGCATTTCAAATTCGTTGGGCTTGATCATAAAAGGTTTGGCCCTGACTCCCTCTTTAAGAGGTTTGCCATCCGTGTCGAGGACGCAGCAGGCTCCCTGAGCTTGCAGCGTCTTGATCAGCTCACGATACACCGCAGGCGCCATGCCTTGCGGAAGACTGCCGCCGAACACCCACCAATCAGGCTGCGGGCGGGCCGCACAAAGAAGACGAATGAACTTTTGCAGTTCAGCGGCGCTCACATGGGGACCCGGAGCGCTGATACGGCTTTGCGTGCGATCTTTTACATCTGAAATAATCATATTCATGCGCGTGAAGCCGCGGACGGTCACGGATGTGAGTGGAAAATCGAGCGGGACAGCAAGCTCCTTCAGCCGTTCACCGACTAGACCCCCGAGGACCGCATACGCATGGGTCTTCCCTCCTAATTCGCGCACGACCTTCGACACATTGATGCCCTTGCCGCCCGGAGTCTCGATCACACGCCGTGCACGGTTGGTGTCGTCCTTCACAAAATCATCCACGATCCAATGCATGTCGACGGAGGGGTTGAGAGTGATCGTGCCTATCACCCCACTAGGTGGGGTCATGTTTTAAACAACACCTTGCGGCTGTCCTGTCTCAAAATCAGAAGACCCTCGCGCAGAACAGGGTCCAGATCCTGAAAATCAGATCTACGGATAAGGCAGTAGAGTGATTTTTTCTGCCGCAACCAATCCAGAAACTGCTCTTTAGGCACCGAGACGCCGGCGGCTTCCCGATCCTCGAAATGTTTGAACTCGCCTTCGAGACCTACCATACGCACATCACGCTGAAGGTAAAAAGAGAAATCATAAAAAGGCCCCGGATAGTCATAAATAAAAACTTCATCCGTAGGCGTTAGATTTTTTTTGAGGTACTCCGCGAAAGGCTTGGTCGTGTACGCGTCGTTCATGTGCTCGATAAGCGGCGTGAATAAAAGTGAGAGGGCAGCCATCGAAAAAACGAGGGCATAGAAAAACCGATTAGAGCTCCCTCGTTTGAGCGAGCGCAGGCAGAACACCGCGCCCGCCAACACGCCCCCACCGAGTATCTGAAGATCTGCCGCAAGGCGGGGGGTGAATTTTTGAGGGTGTCGCGTCACAACCCAGGATCCTCCGATCATCGTCAAGATCCCTGCCAAGACGGCAAGCGAGACTGCGGCCATCTCCCCTCTTCCTAAGCGTGGCGCCTGTGCCGTCCATCGCCGCCAACCCTCCGCGAAAACCATCAGCAAAAGCGGGACACAAGGAACGATGTAGGTGGGAAGCTTAGAGCTAGATAGGGAGAAAAAAAGCAACATCGTCAACGCCGCTGTCACCAGAAAAAGACGTGGGTCGCGTCTTTCCTCACGGCGCATATCGGAGAACGCTTCGCGCAGCGGTCTTAAATAGAGACTCCACGGTAAAAGAGTTAACGGCAACACGATCAAATAATAAAACCAGGGCTCCTGATGTTCATATTCCCGCGAAACAAACCGTTTGAAATTTTCATGTCCCAAGAAATAAAGGACGAATCCGGGCTCCCGCAATTCCATCATCCAATACCAGGGGACGGCCACGCAAAAAAATACCAGCGCGCCGGTCAGCAGGCGACCAGGGCGAAACTCCTTCGCCAGGGAACCTGTCATCAGAAGGTACAGGCCCACCGGCGCCACAACAAGCACTAGCGCCAGAAATCCCTTTGTCATAAAAGCCAGGCCCAACAAGAAACAACTCGCCGCAAACCACCGCCCATTGGCGGGGCCGGGGCTATAGGAAAGGTAAAAACAGAGAAGCGCCCCCACCACAAAAAATGAGAACACCGCGTCGATGACTAGGTAGCGGGCTATTTGCAGGTACCAGAAATTCGTCGCGAGCATCGCGGAAGCAAAAATGGCGGTCTCCCGCCCAAAAAAACGCCGGCAAAAAAAGAAAGCAGACACCACACCGAACAACCCGAAAAGTGCCGGCACAAGACGCGCTGAAAACTCACTTGCGCCCAATGTTTTAAATGAAGCTGCGACGAGCCAATAAAACAGAACGGGTTTACGAAAATAGCCGACACCATACAACGTGGGCTTGACCCAGTCTCCGCTCTGGAGGACCTCCCGAGCGATCTCGGCGTATCGGCCCTCGTCCGGATTGCGCAGACTGCGCTCTCCCAAGCGGAACATCAGAAGAAACCCCGCCAGGCAAAATACCGCCGCGAACACGACCCATGTACGACGCTCCGCGCGCTGTCTTCCGGCGGGTTCAGCGTGTTGCACGGATAAGTTCGTCTCTTTGCTCATTGTTCCTCTTATACCATGCCTGCCAGACCCTATAATCCGGATACGTCAACCGGGTCCAGCCTCCCGCGGAATACTGGAACCCCTCTTCAACGGCGAAAGGAGTGCTCCCATACCCGCCTCGGATCTTGGGCAGAATGCTAACAGCTTCCCCAAAAACCTTCAAGACAACAGCCGTTCCCTTCGCATCCAATTCGCAGCCACCCTGCCGCACACCCACCAGAAACTCGCGAGTCAAGATGCGCACTTCCGGTGAAAGTTCCGCCTCACGGCCGATGTAACGCTGTTCTTCTTTTAGAATGAACAACGACCCCTGATCGAGTGAGACGCGAAGCGGCAGAATATTAAGGAAAGCGACACGTGAGTCCGGGCCAATACGAAGCGAATTTTCAAAATGCGGGTCCGCGACAAGTTCAGCGGCGCTGTCCGGGGTAGAATCTGTGCGTATCACCGAGCCAATTTGAGGACGCATTCCATTCTTAAGCGCTTTCCATTCCGGCTGAAATGGCTCCAAGATCTCGCAAGAGCCGGTCACCTCCACGACGCGATAACCCGCTTCCTGCGCGAAGAGCGCGGGAGTCCCGCAGATTAAAATAAGGGCGATTAAAAAAGAACGGCGCGCCGCCTCAAGCGATTTGCGGCAATAGAAACGGATGGAACGTGTCAGGCGGAGCTTTGGATCATCGAGCTGGCTTTCTGTCAGCCAGAGGTAGGCCTTGTGTTCCCTTTCGAGAAGTTTCACGCGGTCGCTTTTTGCCGTTGCGAAATAGATAAGCGCAATATGCTTGTGCGCACCCTTGATATGGTGGACGTCGACATAGGACGGCGTGTACACAGGCTTCACCCCGCGATGGGCGATGGGCGGCTTATCCGCGAGTATTTTTACTTTAAGCCCGCATTCTTCGCGTATCTCCTTAAAAAGAGCCTCTTCCGGATCCTCGTCGAGATCCACGTGCCCGCCAACAGGGAGCCACTCTTTGTATTTTTTGTGATAACACAGAAGTGTACGGTCCTGATGGACGATAAAAGCGGAGACGACCCAATCGTAAAGCCTGTGGATATGGGGCATGCTTGCGTCAGAGACCGTGCATCAAGAGCGCGGTAGCCAAAGCGAAGTAGGTGAAGTTGCTGATGATGTCTGTGACCGTGGTGATCAAGGGTCCCGTGGCCGTCGCCGGATCGATTCCGATACGGTGAAATACGATGGGTTCAATCGCGCCCATCGTGGCTGCGACTGTCATCGAAGTGGCCATCCCGACCGCCACGACGATGCCGAACTCGATGCCAAATTGCCGACCATAAATGAGGTAGGCAAAGATGGCCAGCGCCAGACCATAGATCGCTCCCAACATCACTCCCACTGAGAACTCGCGCCAGATGGCTTTCGTACGATCCTTGGCGGATTCCAAATGGCCGAGCGCGAGACTACGGACCATGATCGTGGCGGATTGGGACCCCACATTACCCCCCATGCCCGCAATGAGCGGAGAAAACGAAGCCAGGGCGATCGCTTTGACAAGGATAGGCTCGAAATGATGGATGATGAGTGAGATCAGAAAACCCCCACCGAGAGTGACCAAAAGCCATGGCATACGGAAAAATACGATCTTAAAGGCGGATTGCTCGCGGAGGTCCTTGGCGCGCGTACCGACCATCTTAGTGATGTCTTCGGTGGCTTCCTGACGGACCACGGAGATAATATCGCCGATGGTGAGGATGCCAATCAGGTGGTTTTCTTTGTCGACAACGGGCGCGGATGTAAGCTGGTATTTCGAAAACAGCTTCGCCACGTCCTCTTGGTCGGCCTCGGGAGAGATCTTGATCTGTTCGACCGAGCTCATCATCTCATAAAGTTGCTCATCTTCGGGTGCGCCCACGAGGTCCTGCAAAGAAAGCGTGCCCATCACACGGATATTTTCATCGGTGACGTACAACGAATACAAATGCTCTTTCTGCCCCGGCCGCGTGATGGCCTGGAGCCGGGAGAGCGACTGCTTGGCCGTCATTTTCGGAGACAGGCGGACGAACTCAGGATGCATGAGACTTCCCGCCGTATTTTCGGGATACTTCATCACGATATCGATCTGCGCAAGCGCGTCCTGACGCTTGATAAGACTTGTCATCTTCTTCACCGCACGCGGCGGCAGGCGATGGAAAATCTTGGCTAGATCCGGAGAGTTTAAATTGTCCAGAATGGGCGTCACGCTGTCTTCGCTCAGTTTAGCCAAGAGAAAACGCTGGTGTTCAATATCCAGGATCTCGAACAATTTTAGGGCGGAGTTGGCGGGCAACAGCTTGAATATCTGGAGGCGCTCTTCTTCGGCGAATTTCTTCCAGACGTCGGCAAAATCTAGCGGGCTGCAGGCCTTGATGACCTGTTTCAGAAGAGTATAGTTCTTCTCAGCGAGAAGCTCCCGGATCTCCGGGAAGAACAATGCGATCGATTGAGGCTGGTTCATCCCCGGCCGTATAGTGCGAAACGAATCAGAACGCCTTTAGCGCTGACCACGTTTTCTCGCCTATCACTCCATCCGCCGTGAGTCCCTGTTTACGCTGGAACGTTTTGATGGCGCTCTTGGTCTTCTTACCGAGCTTGCCATCGATGGGCCCCGGATCATAGCCGGCACGTAAGAGCGCGCGCTGTACTTCGACGCCTGAAACACCGGAAACACGCACAATTTTCGAACTGTCGGAACTGCTGCCGGATGAGAAGTTCGTCGTCGGAAGCGCCTGGCGCGAAGAGTCAACCTGATATTTCAGGTCGGCGATCTCCTGGTCCTTGGCGACAAGCTGGCTCTGGAGGTCGGTGATCTGTCTCTGAGGATCCTGCGCCGCATCAGGTTTGTGTGCACGAGTCGTAGCGCATCCAGAAGCCAAGAGAATCGTAAGAGTTGAAAATGTGAGAAGTTGGAGTGTCGAACGCTTCATAAAAATTGTCTCCCTTTTTTTACGATTATACTCTGCAACCCGTTCAGTGCAAGACTTTTGTGTATA
>JANNFA010000052.1:0-6793 GCA_031379345.1 Candidatus Omnitrophota bacterium
GGATCGGCATCACTTTCGACATCAAGACACTGAAGAACGATACGAATGATGTTCAGGTCCGTGCGAACGTGACCCTGCCCGGCGGCCCCCTCCATCTGGTCCTAAAATTCGACCGTTCGAAGTTCGAGAACCAGAAACAGATGGAGGCATATTTAGAGAGTATCAAGAAAACGATCTCGATCGATCTTTTGAAGATCCGAGTGCTCGGAGCCTTGGATCGTTTGGCTGCGGCCCACAGAGCCTCCCTGGCAGATCCGAATTCAGAGGAAAAAAGACTGGAATTGGGATCGGCGCGGGTCAGTCTGAAATATATGTTGGGCGGCGCTCCTATCGATCTAGTCGTCTCGGAAAGCACGGATATGCTGAGGGAGTCCATCGATGCGCAGTTCAAGGAGATCATGGCACTCGACAACACCCTCCTTAAGCAACAGTTGGATCTTTATCAGAAAGTCCGGGCTCATGCTGAGAAAGGCGCTGTCGACTTCTCTCTGACGCTTCCGGTGAACATTGCCAATCCCGTCAGCGTCATCTCCGCGGTGGTTGCGAACGCAATCTCAGTGTTTGAAGTGGCCCGTGGCAGGGATCCCGTCCAGAAAAAGGAAGCCCTGAACAATATCGACCAGCGCACCTCACAGATCGAGCGTTTGCTTGAGAGCCGGGGAGTCTTGGCGAATGTGAACGTGATCAAGTCGGAGGATCAGGTCAAGTTATTCAAGGACGGAGCCGCGCAGAGGGCGATGCTGATCCGCGAACTTCAGATAAGGGACAACCAGGGATCTCTCCGGACCTATTTTGTGCTCCAGACGCTCGCCAATCCGCAGGATTTCCGGCAGCCGGAGAAAATGATCGTGGAGAATATAGAAAAACAGTTCCTCGGCGGGGAAGTGAGCGCTTACGGGACCCCGGTGGTCGTGTCGGTCTATTCGGAAGTGGACTCCAATGGAGACCCGATTCTGAACGTCTACGAGATGAATCCGGTCAGCGGAAAGACCATCAAACGTTTCCAGATCAAAAGCGGCGAATGGATTACGCTGATGAACGCCCGTGATACGGAAAAAGCGGAGACCCTGGCGGCCGGCATGCTGAGGTCGATGGTGCTGGGCGAAAACGGGGATTATTTCTTAAGTCTCGGGATGGAGGGGATGGCGTCCAATCTCAGCGCGACCGGATTGGACCGCTTTCAAAAGATCACCGATGCCAGCAGCACGGTGAGCATGCGGTTCTCTCAGAAGGACCAGTTTACCGTCACTCTGACGGACACGATCATCGCGAAGGGCCGCGACCGTATCTCGGCGAATGTTTTCGGGGCCTTGGCCAAGGGAGTGACCTTGGGCGGCGGGGTCAATTCTGCGGGAGATGTCAATGGCCGGAATACATCCGGTTTTGCAAGAATCACCGTCACGGGAGACCAGGGCCAGGTAGTCTCGGCCATGCTCGATTCTCGCGGGAATGGGTCTCTTTCAGCCACCAGCAAGATCGGTGACCTCATTTTGAATGCGTCCGCGTTTGGAGGGACTTTGTACAACGCCGTCTATGGCTCGGCGTCCACCACTTTCAAGGTTGGCGATAAGGACGTCCGGGCCCAGGCCGGAGTCCGGAGCAACGAATATTCGGGCAAGCGCACGAACGAATTATTCTTTACCTCCAGTGTCCAATTGGCCAAGACCTTGCAGTTGCAGATCAATGCGGCCATCCGGGATGGGGACGGCCAGCGTCTCAGCTATCTGGCGATGCTGATCAAGCATTCGGATTCAGGCAAGGTCTGGTATCAGGCGGGACTGGGACAAGACACGGAAGGCATCAAGCTTGTTTTAGGAGCCTCAGGAAAACTGACGGACACCCGGCAAGTGTCGATCTTGGCCAATCTGCCCGTCAGCGAACTCAAGGCCGCGAGCGCCATTTTCCGCATTGACGACCAATTCGGCACGGACATCGATACCCGCGCGGGGTTTGATGTGGGCCGGGATGCCACCGGCGCGATGCGTGTCGGTATTTTCGGGCAGACCCGTCTCGACGGATTCATGAAGTACTTTGGCTTCGACGGGGACGAGCTTAAAAAGTTTTCCACGCAAAATAGGGGCATGGCCTTCCGTTATCAAGCGGGCTCCCCCGTGGATGAGGAATTTTTGGCGCAGGCGGTCACCTCGGCCCTCCATTCCATCTGGATGATCGAACAATCCAGAAAATCCATTGAAAACGAGGTGGCTGGGGAAGTCCTCTTTATCCGAGAGGCGTTAAAAAGCGATGCGATGGACAGGAATCTGTCGGCAGCCGGCTTGTCCGGGGGGGAAGCGTCCGCCTTCAAGAAGGAGTTGGAAGAATCCCTCAAGAGTTTTGAGACCGAAAGCGGACAGATCCTCAAAGACATGTCCTCGGGCCGTTCCGACATCCAGAACATGCGGCAGTCGCTGGATAAATTCCAAGCCAAGATGAAGGAAATGTTCGACCGTTTCAATCTATCAGAGACTTCCCAATCCAGAATGAGAGAAAGTGTGCAGGAGGCCAAGAGAAGGATGGGTGCTCTTTTACAGGTCTCTGAAGATTTTCACAAGCGTGTTGCGGCCACATTCGATCAATACATGATCGCCCAGAAAAAAATGCAGCTGCTGATGGATGAAGAAAACGCGGCGGCAAAGGTCGGCGGAGTTCAGGTAGATGCGACAACCGTTCAAGAGGCACGGAGCGAACTCGGGCGAAAGGCCTGGGAACTTTATTATTCGATAGGGCGGCTGGAAGTGATGGACCCCGATGGAATAAGCCAGGCCGGTCTGGACATCCAAGAGAGAAAGAAGCTGCGCGCGACGGAAGCCCAGGTAAAAAAGCTCAGGGAAGCTTTGTCCGAGGACGTCAGCCGTTTCCTGGGGGAGGCTTCCACCGGAACGTACGCGGATTTTTGGCGCGATTATTTTGTGACCTTTGCGGCCACCTATGGCGTGGATAAAGCCAAACAGTACATCCAAGTCCATGAAACCCTGAAGGCGCCCATCCAGTCCTTATCGGGAGACCGGTATGACCTGAACCAAAAAGCGGTGCATGATCTGATGGCCCGATTCGCCCTGATGACCTTTGGGAAGATCTCTCCGGAACAGACCGCGGCTGTCGTTTCGCATTATGCGGAGGCAATCCGTGCCTATGAGGCCACCGGGAAAAAGATTGATATTCTGGATAGTGCCGCTTTTGGAAAATTCGTGACCGACTTGAGCGCCGAACAGCGCCCCGCTGTGCCTTCCCCGGGCGCCTTGGCTAGAAATCTGGCGTTGAGCGAGGATGTCCGCGGGCTTTTGGACGCGCTTATCAAGAAAGCGAATAAGAGCGACAAGGGTTTTGATCCCTCGAATGAGGCGCATACGAAAGCTTTGAAGCATTTCACGCGGCTCATCCAGGAAAAATTGGCCGCGGAAAAACAGGTTAAATCTATTTTGGCCTCTTACAGCGATGTTCTAGACCTTGTGCTTGAGCTCGTAGGAAAAGACCCGTCGTTGTTCAATATCGATTCTTTCTTGAACGACCCGACTCAGGCGGAATTCGTCGAATGGACCTATTGGGCGATCTTCGCATCGGAAAGCAACCTTTCTAGAAAAGCCAGCGGCTTCGCCGAAAAACATATCGGTAACATGATCCTGTTGCGCAAGGCGATGGACCAGGAAAAAGCCACGGGGGCTGTGGGGATCACGGGTCTATTTGGGGCGGCGGGGTTCGATCCCTCCCAAAAAGATCATTGGAAACTGCTTAGCCATTTGGCCTACTACGCGACCTCGGTTTCCCAAGACCTATCGGAGAAGACCCTCCGCTTATTCCAGGAATCCGGACGGCTTTGGGCCCAAAGCGCCGAGGCTCAGCGGGCGGTGGAACTAGGCGATCTTAAGTTCGTGATGGAAAAGGCCACCCTCCGTATCGTGATCACCGATGCCATCCAGGCCAAGAATCTTTCGAAACAGGATATCCGTTTTGCGGAGAGTCTGAATGAGAGAGCCCTCCAGGCCCTGATCGAGGGATTGCAAAGATTATGGGGCAAGCTATCCGAGACCGAGCTGTCCTCGGTGGTGGGATATGAGATAGATCGTTTGATCGCCAATGGAAAGCCGCTTTCGGAAAGAGCACAGGGTTTCGCCAAAGCGGCCGACGCGCAATTCAAGGAACGCTTGGAAGCCTCTCAAGGAAGGAAGTTCAGCCCCTCCAATAAGGATGACATCCGTCAGGTCCATGAGATGGCGCAAAATTACAGGGTCAAAGAAGGCGTCCAGAAAAATGAGAAGTACTTAAAGAACCTGGCCCGGATCCAATCTCAGTTGACGGCTTTGTTTACGCCTGGGACCAATGTGTCCGCCTTGGCCGACCGCTACGCACGCGTGGAAACGGTGTCTCCGGAAACCGGCGTGACCTGGGATGCGGTGAACCGCCAAGGAGAAAAAGCACCGGCGTCCATCCCCATCCACATGCTTTTGGAGCGCATGAAAAAGTTATTGCCCCATCTTTTGAACACCTCGGCGACGGGGCAGAAACTCCTCGCGCCTTCGGACACGGATTGGAACCAGGGAAAATTCAAAGCTCTGGAAGATTGGGCCGCGATGGATCTTATGTCATCCCAGTTGGGGTATCCGGAGGGATTCTCGGAAAAAGCGCTGGACGCGATCACAACCTTGCAGCCGGTCATGAACAAATTGCATGGACGGCAAGTGGGGCTCTCCGAATCGCTCCTTTTCTCCTTTGAAGTGACCATGATCGCCTCCGGGCGGTACGAACTTTCCGACAGGCTCGCGCTCCTTACGGCAGCAGCCCCAAGCAAGGGAGAAAAGAAAATCTGGGATCTGAGCACGGCCGAGGGAACGGTCGCCTTCTATTCTATGATCGGCAAGCCGACGGAATACCGGGAAATGCTTCACAAACTTCACGGCTGGCTCATGGACCTGTCCAAATCGGATGGCCGGTACAAGGCGATGCAGTTGTCTGAGACAGCGGTTTTAACCTTGGCCCACTGGATGTGGAAACACCAGGATGTCGCCGATGAGGCGATGAAAGCACGGGTCGTGGCGGCGGCAAGAGCACTGATGGAGGCGGCCGAGGCTCAAAGCATTCCGGTGGTTCAGTCGACGGCTATCAACCCCGTTTCTCCGACTCCAGGCTCACAGCCGACCCAAGCGGTGAAGCCGCCCAAGCCACAGCCTGTGATACCCCCCGCTCAATTGGCATTACCCGTATCCGCCGCGCAGATCATGCCGCTGCGTAAAGCGGCCGGCCGCCAACAGACTCCGAACAAAGATGGCGAGGAAGAGAGATTGGATTACCTGAAATGGCTTATCGGCGGCGGGGTAGGGTTGGCCGGCCTGGCGGGCGCCTATTTCCTGATGAAGTCCTTGAAACGAAAAGGCTCCTCTGGCCATGCCATGATCCTGATGGCCTTGGGCGGAGGGTCCATGCTATTTGTGTCGGAAAACGTCGCGGCTCAACAGGTCCCGGGAGCGCAGGTGGCTTTGAATCCGGCCGCGATACAGATGCAAAGCGATATCAATCGTTATGAAGTCGGGACAGGTTTCTTCGAACTCTTCGGGATCACCCATAATCCCCTGACCGATTTAGAAAGAAGCGCGCTCAATCAGTTTGCTCTCACGCACAATCTAGACGCGGTGGTGGCAGCGAGTATTCTTCAGCAGCCCCGGCCAACAGTCTACAGCGGACGAGCCATTGGTTATCTGAATATCTTGGTTAATGAGGGATTTCAAAAGTACTTTAACGGTCAAAATGAACTTGAGGGGTTTCGCATAGCGGAACAAGGAATCGTCGATCTTCGTAATCTTCAAAATGTACCGGACATAACGACGGCTATTTCATTGGCTTCGATTTCCACTGGGGCGGGCAACGCGATCCTCAGTGATTACAGAACGATAAGGCAATTTGTTGACACCATCGAAACGCGCGGTTATCGCCCGGAATTTTTGGTCTTATTCGGCGCAGATCTTTCACGGGGCCTTGGAAATCACGCTGATTTTTGGAATGTATTCGGTATTCGACTCGGTCGTGATCAAAATAACACGGAAGTATTTACATATAACGAAACTGTCATTTTAAATTCTCTAGAATACGTTCGAGCTGTACTTTCTGATCAAAAAGCGCTGGACGCGATTCTTCAGCTCTATGGTTTTACCATGGCTTATGGAAGACCTCTTGAAAAACCAGAGTATCGCCAAAGCATCATAGATATCGTGACAAGTCCAAGTTATAACTCTGCCGGCGAAACAAATAATTTCCTTATTTTGGTGGATCGATTCAGGGATCTATTCAGCCGAAATCCTAGGGCCATTAAAATATTCAACGACGTGTTCGGGGTGGATTTTACTCAACCGATTGGTCCTCCACAAATCTTTATTTTAGGAGACCCCGCTCTTGGCATTCTCTATGAAGGGGTTAACATTGCTCGAGATCCGGTGAAGGCCTTGGCTTTTTTCACCTTGGTCGATCAGTTCCAACAGACCTTCAAAGGAAAGACCGGCGCTCTGCTCATCTTCCAAGGCGCCTTCGGGATGGACCTTGGAAAAGACGCTCTCACCAAGGACGACCTTAAAGTCTTGGGAGATCCGGCTCTTGGCATCCTCTATGAAGGTGTCGATATCATTCGCGATCCGGTCAAGGCATTGGCTTTCTTCGAGCAAGTTTCAAGTCACAAAGAGGCCATCGGTCCCAATGCCCGTGCCAACAAACACTTCGGAAGAGCGTCGTGTATGGACATATTGTGAGCGTTGGTGTCTGTCTACCTGATGTACGTATCATAACCCTTAGGGGGGGGGGTGTTGGGGGG
>JANNFA010000068.1:0-3862 GCA_031379345.1 Candidatus Omnitrophota bacterium
CGACAATAGACGGTAGGCGACATTGTTGACCGCTTGAAACTGAATAAAATCTACATGCCAGGGAGCCAGCTCAGGCATTTTTCCGCCGATAACGGGATTGGCAGAAGAGAGCGTCACGTGCGCCTCTTTCCAATCCTCCCCGGTCCATTGCCGCACATTGCCATAGGAGATAAGCGCGCAGGCCTTCTTGTCCGGGTAGGCCTTGAGGTCATAGGAAATATTCCATGACGCTTGCGGCACGAGATAACTGAGCTCGACCTTGAATTTTGTACTTTCTTTGGTTTCTACGAGGACCACCGCGGATTTTTTCTCGTTATTGCGCCCCTGGTTCAATTCATTCAGTTCCTGCTGCTTGGCCTCGACCTCCCTGTTCTTTTGACGGATATTGATTTCATTGTCTAGGGAGGAAGCGCTGTTTTCATTGAACGAATCCAGCATGTATTTGGAAAGGCCCGCCCATTCCGCCGGTGCGGATGACTTGGTAACGATTTCCTTAGGGATCTGGACCGATGAAAAATTACTTATGGAATCGAGGAACCTTTTTTGATCCGCAAGAGCTTCGGTCTTGTGCTGGAGTGCCCGCAGATCATCCTGGAGTTTTTCGAGCTCTAACAAGATGGCCGCGATCCGGGGATTTACCTCGCCGGACGAAAAAGTCTTTTTTATCTCTACGCCGTTGATCAAGACGGCCGAAGCGCTTTTTCCGTCCGCGCGCAAAGAATCTTCCAGAAGGTATATTGGCAGGTCGTTGAACACGATCGTATTTTCTCCGGGCACTAGATCGACATCGGCTGAGCGCGTCACGAGCGCACGGTCCTGGTAAACGGTGACCTTACTGACGGAGGAGACGGCCGTGAGATCCGCCGAGTAACAGATGCTAGATTTTAGGATTACCGCCATGACTACGATAAGGTAGGCTCTTATTTTCAAATGCATTCTCCTCAGTTGATCAAATAATCTCTATAAAATATCCCGCAATAATACTCACATTGTACCCCTGTGTTCCTGTATCCACCAGCCCCCGCATTCGGGCGGGGCTCCGTCTATTTTTTCTCAGAGGATTTTTTTAGCTCGGCAAGAAATTGTGGCTGAATTGGATATCCCAATGATTCAGCCATGCGTATATCTTCCAAGCTTTTGCTATATTCTTTTTTTAGCGAGTAGGCGGTGGCGCGGTTGTTGTATGCTTCGCCGGAATCTGGTTTCATTTCGATGACTCTATTGAAATCAAAGATCGCTTCCTCTAAACGTCCCGTCATCCCTAAGGCGATTCCTCGGTTGCTAAAAACAGCCGCATTGTTTGGATCAAGCTTAATCGCTTTTCCGTAATCCGCAATCGCTAGATCAAGGTTCCCTCCACGCTGATAAGCATTTCCACGGTTATTGTAAACATCCGCATAATCGGGATCGATCTCAATGGCGTTAGCATAATCCGCCAGTGCCTCTTCATATTTTCCCAAGTCTTGGTAAGTGAGCGCTCGGTTGTTATAGGCCGCCGCATATTGTGGCTTGAGGGCAATTGCTTTGCTATAGTCGATCATTGCCTGAGCATGATCGCCCCTATTTTGATGGACGAGTCCTCGGTTATTGTAAGCATCCGCGTTTTCCGGGCTGATCTGGATCGTTTTGTCATAATACAGCAGCGCATTTTCATAATCATGTTTCATATAAAATGTGAGTCCAAGATTATTGTAGGCCTCCTCATAAGAGGGGTCGATTTTTATCGCGTCTTGATAATCAGAGGCTGCACGGTCATACTCTCCTGCCATGGCGGAGGCGTAGCCCCTATTATTGTAGGGTCTGGCCTTATGAGGGGAACGTCGGACGGCATCCCCCCAAAGAGTCTTCTCGTCTTTCCAGACAAAATTTCTTCGGTACGTTAGAAACGAATAGCTCATGACCACGGCCACCAGCAGAACTATGGCTATTTTTTTTCGATTTCTAAAAAAAGAAAAAAACGATAAAGCGATAAAAATACTAAAACCTCCCATCGGTAAATAAAGTCTGTGCTCAAAAATCAAATCCTTGATCGGCAAAATACTCGATTCAGGCATGAGAGTAATGAAAAACCAGAGGATTGAAAATGAAATTAACCGGTATCTAGTAAAAAGTTTACTAGCGATCAATAGGATCGACGCCAAGAGCGACAAACTGGCCAGGACTGGAAAAGAGCCCAAGCTCCTCACCAGAGGATAATCATGATCCACATTTTGATGGATCGGCACAAAGAGCAGCCTTAAATACGTAGTGACCACCCGAATTTGGGTCAACAAATAATCTTTCGAAGAAATTCCAGGGCCTGGCTCTACAGACCTCTTGAGTTGGCCTATATCCACAGAATGGCTCAGCATCATGACGAGAGGGATCAAGCATAGGAGAGCGAGGAAAGGCGCGATTTTCTTCCAAGGAAGAGGGCCTTCATTTTTTAAGAAAGAAAATTCATACAGCAAGATCATAAAAGGCAACGAAATTGCCGTCTCCTTGCTAAACATCGCAAAGATGGCAGATATCAATGAGGCACAATATAAATAATGCCTTGAGATCTTTTGTTCTCCCCGTCCCTCAGCAAGCCTGGATCGGATGTAAAAAATCAGCGCTGCCAGATAAAAAAAAGTCGCCAAGAGCGCGGCCCGCTGGATGATATAGGTTACCGCTTGGGTCTGGATGGGATGTGCGACAAATAAGAGCGCCGCAAACAAAGCAACGACGCCGGCCCGGGTAGCGTTTCTTTCATTTTTCATACCGGGAGTTAAAAAAGTCAGTAGGACAAGTTGTCTGACAAGCAGAGCGGAACCCAGATGGACCATTAGATTGAACAGGTGATAACTAAAGACATTTAGGCGGCTAAAATGATAATTCAGCGCAATGGAAAGATAGGTGATAAAACGGCTTGGCCAAAAAGCCCATACTTCCCCCCAATCATCCAGGTGCCGAATGCTAAAATTATTGGTGATAGAGGGGAAGTCGTCCAGATGAAATGAGTTTTGAAATGTATTCGAGTAAACCAGAGTCCCAAGGGCTATGACGATTAAATAACTCCAGGAGCCGCCCCGAGAACCCTCAGAAATAATTTTTTTTGACCTCAAATCACACCTCTGGCTAGATTATAAACTAAACACTTTTATCGTGCCGTTTAAATTGCTCTCTTACCGGCGACATTATTTCCTGAAATCTTTGTCCTCCGCATGAAATTTATGAAGCACTCTATGGATGATGGGCACAAAAAGGATCCCCATCATCGCGATAAAGAAAATTCCACTAAAAAGCGCAAAAGCAGAGGCAAAAATCTTCGCGGCTGAGTTGGTTAGAAGATCTACGGGACCCATGCCACCCAAAATCATGGACGCATTTAAAAGAGAATCTATCCAACTGAGACCGGCGAACCAATGGTATCCGGCGACACCAATA
Organism: Candidatus Omnitrophota bacterium; assembly: GCA_031379345.1. Classification (GTDB taxonomy): domain Bacteria; phylum Omnitrophota; class Gorgyraeia; order 2-02-FULL-51-18; family 2-02-FULL-51-18; genus JAHFFM01. The sequence continues at coordinate 3,409 of JANNFA010000068.1, forward strand.
AACAAAGCACAATTCAGCAGCAAAATAACAATGCCAATATACACGGTCATTCTTTTTATAAAAACTGAAACAGGAGCTACTTTTTGAGATTTTTTTTCATGCATTTTATTAATTTCTCCGAGTACTTAAATCCATCTGATGGGGTCGCCTTGCACTATCTAAACAAGTCTATTCCATACAAAAACCCTCCGCAACGTTTTAGATTGCAGAGGGTTAGGACTAAAACGCTCCCCGGGCGGGATCTTCCTAAGGGTTTATCTCTAAAACTTGCCCTATTTTGCCAAACAGTGTTGCACGACATTATCCTAAGTGAGGAGGGCTTAGAGAGGTCCCCTTATGTCGATGAGCGGCTATCCGAGTGGCGGGCTAGCGGAACAAACGAGATACCTGCGGGCCTGTCAAATAATCCGAACGCTTGCCCTCTTTGATCCTTGCGATAAAACCGATGTCTTGC
>JANNFA010000120.1:0-6364 GCA_031379345.1 Candidatus Omnitrophota bacterium
ATACGACTCCACAAGAGAAGCCTCATGAAAAGGCTCATAGAACGCGTACTTGTCCGAAGGAGCGCCGGCCGGCTTCCACTTCACAAAAGTACGGAAACCGACACTCGAAACCATCTGATAGGCTTTGTTGGCGGGGAAAAACTCTAACATCGCGCCGTCTTTATTACGCGTGCCAAAACTGGCGACGGCCTGGCCGCGGTTCACATAGAACACCCACATGGGCGTTCCGTAAAGCCCCGCAATGCCCGGTAGAAAATTGCTGAACGGTTTTTTGCGACCGTAATCACGGATGACAAATGAGCTGGAAGGCGTCAGCTCGTAATCAGAGGTTTTATTGGCTTTTTGTGTATTCAAAGGCTATTCCCTAAGTGCTTAAGATATAGTATTTTACATCAAAACAAGTGGGATTTCCTAGAGAAATCTCATTTAATCATATTTAAGCGCTTTATTGATTAGCCAGGCAGGGTCATGTAACCTTGTTAGTAGGGAAGTACGATCTTTAAAAAGACCTAAAAGCAAACGGTCCCGAAAGGGCCGGACGCAAAGCCTCAAGCCTAAGGGCCCCGCCAAAAAGCGTGGCGGGACTAGGGTGGTTGGGTTGCCGTCGTCTGAAAGGACGTCGTTAAATGAAGCTAAGAACCGCTTTAAACGTTCTACTTTTTCTCTGTGTCGCGATACCAGCCTTCGCCGACGCCAAATCAGCAACCGTCCAGGTTTCCTGCACTATCCCAGCCATGATCGAGCTAGCAGCGCCGATCGCCCAAGCGGTCACGGCCCGATCCAACCTGTCCAACCAATACCAGATGACTGACGATATTGGAAATAGGGACGGACAACGCGTCAGGCTGTACAGTCTTACGGCCCTTTAACCGCCAGGTTCATCTCACTGAATATCTTCGGTTCCACCGGTATCTGCACCTTCGCCGCTTCACCGCCTTCCGCTAGGAGCACATAGTCCCCTGGGGCGATGTCGTCGAATAGATACCACCCATCCTTATCCGAAGTCACTTTGAGCGTCCCCAAAGTAACCGTCACATCGGGAAGCGGCTTGTCTTTACTACCCAGGACCCCATTTCTGTCTTGGTCGACAAAAACCCGGCCGGTGACGCTGCGTTTGGCATGCAATGGAAAAGAGAGTTCGTAGCGAACACCCTCGAAAAGCGTAAACTCCTTTTTCGGTGCCAGCGTCGGAAGGTAGCCTTCCGGCAGAGAGGCCACCGATAGAGAGATCGTATGCGGGCCTGCCTTCGCATTTGAAAATGTGTATGTGCCATCAGAGGTGGTGCGCACACCTTCTCCTCCCTCAAGCGCTAATTTCACCTTCCGCACACCCGGCTCACCGCTCTGGTATTTGCCATCCCCATTCAGATCATTGAAAACGAGTCCCGTAACGTCGGATCGCGGCGTAAGACCAAAATCCGCATGCATTGTCTTCTTCTGAACAATATCGAGCTCGATGCTAGAGTCGCCCGTAGGCACAAAACCGTAGGGGATCTTTGAGCTGTCGAGCGTCAGCACCGCTTTCTTGCCCATCACAGAAGAGATCGCATAATGACCGTCCTCGTCCGTCGTTGCTTCTTTGCCGTCCGAGGAATGCACGAGCATGCCCGCAAGACCGGGTTCTTCCGGCTGTCTTTGCCCATCCCCATTCTGGTCCTTAAAAACATACCCTTCAAAGGAACCGACCGCTCCCCAACGGAAACCAGTGTCCAAGCTGTACCTCATCCCCGTGTAAAACTGCGCTTCGACACGTGCGCTTGAAACCGCAAGGCTTTCGGCGACATACTGGGTCATACTGCCTGTCAGAAAGAGCTCAAAATCTTCGTATTCGCGGTAAAAAAGCCCGCCCGAAAATTCGGCGCTGTCCTCGCCGGTCATAAAACTGTTGGACGCCTCGGTTTCTTCCTCGTCACGAAAACGTAATCTCGCTTCCACGAAGAATGGAGAGTCCCCGATCTGACGATTCGTGTCGAGCGTGTAAGTCATCACGGAAGGGTGCGTGAAGCGTCCCACTTCGATGTCTTCGAGCGCGTTCCATTCTTTTTGTACTGAGAAATTTAACCCCCAAAAGAGCGTCGTATAAAGCCCTATCACTCCCTGGTCTTGGCGGTAGTCGCTCAAGGAATTCGTAAGGATATGGCTGATGCGGTGGTTGTAGCGCGAGAACAACGTCGCCTTCTTTCCCCAAAGATCGATGCGTTCATTGTATTGAAAACCAAGATTGCGGAAACGTGACGGGCCCAGACGGCCGGTATCATCGAGGTCTTGCAAGGTCCACCCATAAGTGACTTCACTGCAGGGCGTATAAGTGAGCGCAAGATCCAAGTGCTGATTGGGCCGGTGCGGGTCCTCGGGATTTGGGATGAGCGTATCCCGGAAAAGATCGTATGTTCCGCTCATCGCCCAATTTTGGGAAGGCGTCGCCGAGACATCCAAAAGATAACCGACCTCTCCCTGACGGGAAGGAGGACCGATCAGCGTAAAGAATTTTTTCGAGATGTCACGAAATTCATTCCGGACACGTATTTTTTCAAAACGCGCCGTAAAAGTGTGTTTATTCACGAATTTTTCATTGTCAAAATCAGCCTCATTCTGCATCACGAAGTGTTGGCCGAACTTGAGTTCGCTTTGGGCCCCGTACCCAGCCTTGTTCAGCTCCTCGGGCCGCGAGCGCCCGGAGCCCGAGAACGCGCCCGCATGGAGTTTCGCATTGTCATTGAACTGGGTATCCACGACCAAGCCCGAAAGGTCGGAGTTCAGAGTCCGCTTAGACTGAACGCCCGGCGTAAGAGTCCCAATCGCACTTGATTCCTCGCGGCCGTGGAAGCCGCTCCAATTTACCTTTTTGTCATCCGACCAGTGCTCGATCGTGCCGCCCATCACGCGGGCCGCAGGAAACACCATCAGCTCCGGTTCGACACGCGAATGGCCCCCCGCCGCATTGAAGTTATCCAACTTCCCTATCTTTCCATCCCGCAACTCTACTTGCGCGTCCGTGAGAAGCATTTTACCGCGCGATTTCTGAGTGAGCGCATGACCGGACAATGCCCCGTAGGGCGTATCACCCGTCAATCCCACGGTCTGACTATAATCCAAGCTCGCGCGAGGCGCTTCGCGGAACTTGTCGCCATTGTAGCTGGAGGTGCGGCCATTTTCGTAGCTGATACGGAAGGGCCGACTCTTCTCGATTTTTTCGCGGTCGCGTATCTGCTCTCTGTTGACGATGATCGTGGGCTGGGTGGCACGCAGGGCGAACGTGGACCGACCGTTCGCGTTCCACACATGCACAAACGTGCTTCCAATGCCCGTAGCCAGTATTTTTAGCGTGTCCGCATTCACATTTTCAAGCGTGACGATCCCCTCGTCCGTGCTAATAAATTTCAGCAGCCCGCCGATGCCGCTGATAAGGATCGTCTGGTTAAACTCTATTTCGATCCCACCGGGGGCAGACACGACTTCCTGCAATGTACGGTGTATCGAGGGTGGCGTGAGCGCGGGGATATTGGATTCACGCACGTACTGGTTTCGGAAGGCCTTGGAAAAACCCTCTTCCACGGCTTTATCCTTACCGCCTTTTTGAGGCTTATTGGCTTTCGTCCACTGGTCCTGGAGAGTGTAGAAACTCGAATCGGCCGCTTGGACCGTTGCACAGACGGTTACCGCCAGAGACAGGAGAAGCGCGGCGGAGGCAGTGCGGGAAAACAAGGCTTAATCGACGCTGATGATTTCGTCTTTGACGAGAGTCTTGCCCGCGCCCAAGTCGTAGGTGAGCAGAAGATCATGCTTGCCCTTGGGCAGGCGTCCCACCCACTGCGTGACGCGTGTCTCGGTGGTGCCGGGAAGTGTGTATATCTTTGCGAGATCACCGCGGCCGAGCACTTTTCCTTGGGCGTCCATGAGGATGAGGCTGCCGCCGAGCGTAATGTCCACGTTGCCGGTATTTTTGAACGTGCTCTCGATTTGCATCGGTTTGTTGCCTTGGGGCGCGTCCACCTTCACAGAAGTTAGCTCCCCGCTTCGTTCGACCGTCCCTTTCACATGAATAAAGAAAAGAGCGCCAATCCGCCCGGCCACGAGAACGTTCACACCCTCTTCGTTCACCGAGTTCCCGAGAATGGTCTCAAAAAAAATCACGGAATAATAACCGCCCTTCGCACCCTCCGGCACCTTGATCGTATAACGCGTAACGCTCTTCCCGAAAGGAGGAAGCACCTCATCCGCAGGGGTGAACGTAATCCAGTTGGTGCAGGATAGTGGGTGAGTCCCTGCCGGAGAAAAATTCTTTTCTCCGGTCCCTCCCGCTGCGTAAACCCAGTCCTCAGTATAAGAGTGTAATTTGACATCTCCCGGGTCAGGATTCTCGATCCCGATCTCTCCGGAATAAGTGGCGCCCGGCTCTACCTCGAGCTCAATTTTTGGGTGGGAAATCCTGATGGTAGAGGCTTCAGAAATCTGAAACCCGGCCCCCAAAAGAATCACAGTCATTGCCAATACAAAAAAAAGACGTTTCAAGCGTCGTATCTCCGTTGATTGTTTAATTAACAATAGTTAGCATATCTTATAAAAAAAATAAGATTATGTCAATTCGTTCGTAAATGAGGGGGATGTAATCTCGCATGAATGCGAGTTTTTCTTCCTATGCTTGGGGGGGTGAAACTCTGGACGATTACGCAACCAGAGTGTAGGTGACCGTGCTTGAATATGTCCCCGCACCCTGATTGACCGGAATATCCGCCGTCGCCCCCGCAGCCGGATCATCCGTGATGGAATAGAGAGCCTGGACGGTACGAGCCTGCGCAACACCCCCCTCGCTCTGGTAGAGAAGTTTGGGGGACGCGGATGTAAATGTGCCGCCTGTACCCAGCGAAGCGCCCGCTGGCATTGCCAGACCGCCATTGTCAGCAGCATCATATATTGGCTTCACGATACAAGCTCCATCCGGAAGAATCGTCGTCCCATTCGACATCGGTGTGCCGGTCTGCATAATCGAATACGGTGCCCCCTGGGTGTTCGCAGAAAGAAAAACATCCACCGCGCCCGTCCCTGTCGTGCTGCTTGGGTTTGAACCGGTAATTCCAGAACCACTATCTATCAGATTTCCAAAGTTCATGCTATTGATGGTCGCACCGGCAAAATTGTTTCTTTTCATGACGACGGTGAGCGAAAGTTGAGAGGAGACCGTGGCTGCAACCACGATGGGTCCTTTGACATCCGTCGCGGCTTCTGCGCACGGTGCTACACAGACCATCACTGTGAATACGATCATGGAGGCTGTCAGTGTCTTTTTCATTTAACCTGGTTTTCTTTTGTTCCTTAAAAAGATGGTATAAAAATCCCTCACGGATGTGCTTTTTACACGCACCCGTGAGGGGTGAGACTCTAAACGATTAAGCCGTCAGAGTGAAAGTAACTGTGCCGGAATAGGTGCCCGCTGCTTGGCTCGTCGGAACACCTGCTGAGGCTCCCGCCGACGGATCATCCGTGACGGAATAAAAAGCCGCGATCGTACGGCCTTGTGCTACGCCCGCTTCGCTCTGGTAGATAAGCTTAGGGCTAACGGACGTCCATGTGCCGCCGGTGCCGAGAGAGGCTCCTGCAGGCATGGTCAATCCACCGTTGTCACCCGCAGCGTAAACAGGCTTCACGATGCAAGCACCGGCCGGAAGTGTCGAAGCCCCATTGGACATCGGAGTACCGGTCTGTGTGATCGAGTAAGGCAGCCCCTGGCTTGACGCTGAAAGGAACGTAGCCACAGCACCTGTGGTGGTCGAGCCTGTCGCGGTCGAACGCAGAGTCCCGGTACCGATATCCACGAGGTTACCGAAGTTCATGCTCGTGATAACAGCGCCAGCGAAGTCATTCTTCTTTAACACGACGGTGAGTGTGAGCGCTGAGGGGACCACGGCTGAGACTGTAAAAGGTCCTTGAACGCTCGTCGCCGCCTGGGCGAAAGGTGTCACACAAACCAGAGCCATCACCATCACCATCGATACTGCTAGGGTCTTTTTCATTGGGTCTCCCCTTTTTGTTTCTTTTTATTTCGCACCCAACAAAAAATCCGGGTCGCGAAAGAAGTTTATCTTCTTTGGCAACCCGGCTGACCTTAGCACCTAAGGTTCCGCGGCTTTGCGCCCCATCCTTGCGGAATGGTTTGCGATTAACAAGAAGGTCTATCTAAAAGAGCTATTTACTGAAAACCTTCCGTCACAGACGCGCGTTTATCGCGCGTCTGTGAGGAAATTGGTTTAAGCCGTCAGAGTGAAAGTAACTGTGCCGGAATAGGTGCCCGCTGCTTGGCTCGTCGGAACACCTGCTGAGGCTCCCGCCGACGGATCATCCGTGACGGAATAAAAAGCCGCGATCG
>JANNFA010000138.1:0-1619 GCA_031379345.1 Candidatus Omnitrophota bacterium
ATGTGTAGAGTCGTTGGAGGAAACAGCCCGCGCGGGCGGCGGCTTCGGCCACACAGGGGTCTAGCATGAACGAAAAAAAACGCAGCGAAGTCATCGCTTTCGCCTGGTTTGCGGTCTCCGTGCTGACCCTTCTCTCGCTTATTTCTTATACTCCCGACGACGTTCCTTTTGAAGTTTCAACACCCAACGCCTCCCTCCATAATTTTGTTGGTCCCTTCGGTGCGTATCTCGCCTGGGCGATGCGCATGCTTTTCGGTAACACAGCCTATTTTCTTGTCCCTCTCTTTTTGTTCTGGTCTCTCGCGAAGTGGGCCGGAAAACCCTCCCAGCGCCTCTGGCTGCGTATTTTTTCAATCATCGTTTTTCTTTTGTCCGCCTGCGCGCTATTTTCCATGACCGGCGCCCCAAATGAGACCCTACGTTTTCAGTACGGTGGGATCCTTGGTTATTTTTCCTCGGTTTTTCTGACAAATGTTTTCGGGCATGCAGGTTCGTTCGTGGCGCTGTCCCTTTTTATTCTCTCTGTCATCTTAGCCACCGAGCTTCTCGTCCTTCAGATCGCGACCGCGCTCGTGGAGAGGGCGCGCATCCGTTTTGCGGCGCGATCCGCAGAGCGCGGTATGCCAGCTCCCGGCGTTCCAAACGCGAAGCCGAAGAGCAAGCCCGTCTCTGCGTTGACGGATCTGAAGAAAAATCTAAAGCAGACGATTGAGGCTAAAACCAAGCCCACCATCAGGCTATCCAATCCTAAGCCGGAACCGTCCAAGGTGGTTGCATCAAAAGGGCCTCTGGTCATGGTGCCAAAAGAAACAGGCGGGGATTACCAATTGCCCCCCATGGATCTTTTGGATAGCACCCCCCTCGTGGACCAATCGAAGGCGAAGGACGATCTAGAAGAGAGCTCGCGTATTTTGGAAGATACGCTTCGAGATTTTGATATTGATGCGAAAGTGGTGGAGGTCGAGCAGGGACCTACCATCACTCGTTATGAGCTGCAGCCCGCCGCCGGCGTGAAAGTGCAGAAGATCACGTCTCTCGAGAACGATATTGCGCTTGCGATGACCGCGGCGAGTGTGCGCATCATCGCGCCCATTCCAGGAAAATCGCGCGTCGGCATCGAAGTGCCCAATCGCTCGGCCACACTCGTTTCGTTAAAAGATGTCATGCAGTCTCACGAATACAATGATGAGAAATCCCCGATAGGGATCGTGATCGGCAAGGACACCGGCGGAGCTCCGTTGGTTTGCGACCTTGCTGCCATGCCGCACCTCTTGATCGCGGGCGCCACCAACACGGGCAAGAGCGTGTGTATCAACAGCATCATCATGAGTATTTTATTCCGCTCCACGCCCGACGAGGTAAAGTTCCTGATCGTCGACCCGAAGATGGTGGAGCTGCATTTTTACAACGACCTCCCACACCTGATCTGTCCCGTTGTCACCGACAAAGCGAAGACACCCGGCGCGCTGGCTTGGCTTGTGGGCGAGATGGAGAGGCGGTACAAGATCCTTTCGAGGGTTGGCGCCAAGAACATCATCGGCTTCAATGAAAAAGTTGAAAAAAAGCAGATCACAAGCCAGAGTCTCAAGCCGTCGGAAGAGGGCGCCGAAGAGCAGGAT
>JANNFA010000178.1:0-4698 GCA_031379345.1 Candidatus Omnitrophota bacterium
AAAAACCGAGGACGAAAAATCTCCATATGCGAGGTTTGCTCTAGAGAAAAATTTCTTCGACGAGCTTTGCTTGGGATTCTATTTTGCAAAGCACTTAACGCTATTTTCTTATGAGCATGAACAAGCAAATAAAATATTGGATGAAACGCTAATGTATCTCTTCGAATGGCTCGATTTAGGTTCGATGATCCTTACCGAACGGTGTTACAGAATAGGCGATATTATAAAAGACGACGAGGATTTAAAACTTATAATTAGGAATCTTTCTGATAAATCAATAGAAGGTTCTGAGGCCACCGCGGATACCCATATTCAGCTCTCGGTTATGATGGATTTAGTCTTATATCGTCGAATGACGAGCATAGACCAGTGTATGGACGATAATGATGCGTTTTCTAACGGCGAAACAATGATAAAAATATTGGACTACTATCAAACAATTATATTTAATAAAGGAAGCATTGACGAAGTCATAAAGGCCTCCCTAGGGATGGATTTTCTGGGCTATTATAAATTGGCTTCAAATTATGTTGGGCCCACAACGTTGTTGCTGGTGACCATTGAGGAAGCAATTATAAAAGACAGTCTGCAAAAGTGGACGTACAAACACGCGCAGCCTTTCCCGGGGGATTGGCCTTTTCCCAATAGCTAGATACCGCTTACCGGACGCGGTCCGAGGGACAGAATTTTAAAGAATTGGGGACATATCACTAAATTCTTTTAGAAAGCACGCTTTTTAAAAGAATTTAGTGATATGTCCCAAAATGTCCAAAATGTCCGATCTGTTAGCCTATCGGTTCCCGAAATCCTCGATCAGTTTTCGTAGGTCGGAAGCCGTCTTGCAGAGGTTTATCTTCCCGCGGAACTCCGCCGCCCCGGGAAGGTTCTTGAAATACCAACAGGCGATGCGCCGCATGTGGAGCACCGCCGTGTATTCGTCGCGGTAGGCCAATTCCAGCTCAAAATGTTTTAAGAGGGCCATTTTCTTTTCTTCAAACGAGGGTTCCGGCCCGCTGACGCCGCCGGCGAGTGCCTTCTCGATATTCTTGAATATCCAGGGATTCCCAAGCCCGCCGCGGCCCACCATCACGCCGTCCACGCCGGCCACCTGCTTCATGCGCACGGCGTCTTCGCCTGAAAGAATGTCCCCATTCCCAAACACGGGGATTTTCACCGCGGCTTTCACACGCCCGATGGCGGTCCAGTCGGCACTACCCGAATATCCCTGAGCGCGCGTGCGGCCATGCACCGAAATTCCGTCCAACCCGCATTCTTCGGCGATTTTGGCAATCCCGGCCGCTTCGGTGCCTGAAGCGTCATTTACTCCTAAGCGCATTTTCACGGTCACCGGGATATTTTTAGCCCCTTTGCGGGTCGCGATAAAGATTTCGCGCGCCTCGGCAGGTTTGGCGAGAAGCGCCGAGCCCGCGCCGTTCCCGTATATCTTCGGCACCGGACAACCAAAATTGATGTCTAGAAGGGCATAACCTAGGTCTTCGACCCTACGCGCGGCCTCACCCATGGCCTCAGCCCGGCAGCCCACAATCTGGGCTCCTAAGGGGGAGTCGGCCGGGACAGTTTTCATAAGTTCTTCTGTCCCGTCGTTTCCGCGCACGAGCGCCTCGGCCGAGACCATCTCCAAGAAGCAGAATTCCATCCCGTATTCACGGGAAAGGAGGCGATAGGCCAAATCGGTGCATCCGGCCATGGGGGACTGGATGACGCCTGAGTTGATTTCAAGGTTTTTGAGACGAATCATAGACCCATATTTTAACACAGGTATTCTTGGGGATTTGTGATATTATACCCGGCTGATATGAGCGCCAAAAATTACGAAAATCAGATACGAAACGTGGCCATTATTGCGCACGTCGACCATGGGAAGACGACCTTGGTCGATGCTTTGCTCAAACAGACCCGTGTGCATCGCAACATCCAAGAGATGGGCGAGTGCATCATGGATTCGATGGACCTCGAAAAAGAACGCGGCATTACCATCCGCGCGAAGAACGCGAGTGTGTCCTATCGCGGCGCGAAGATCAATATTATCGACACGCCCGGCCACGCTGATTTCGGCGGAGAAGTCGAACGCACGCTACGCATGGCCGAAGCGGCGCTTTTGGTCGTCGACGCCAAAGACGGTCCGATGCCCCAGACGCGTTTTGTGCTGCGAAAGGCGCTCGAGTTCGGTCTTCGTGTCATCGTCGTCGTCAACAAGATCGACCGCCACGACTCTCAGGTCGACGATGTGGTAAACCGCACCTTTGATCTTTTTTGTGAGTTGAATGCATCGGATGACCAGCTCGATTTCCCGACCGTATTTGCCTCGGCGCTGAAAGGCACCGCGACACTCGACATCAAACATCCCTCCGAGGACATCACACCTCTTTTGGATACGATCCTTGAGCGTGTTCCGCCGCCCCCTGGCAACAAAGACTCGCCGCTTCAGATCCTTATCCTTGCGCTCTCTCAAGATTCTTATAAAGGAAAGATGGGCATCGGCAAGTTGACCGGGGGCTCGATTCAGAAGAGCCAGTCCGTCATGCTCGTGCGCCGCGACGGAAACCGTGTCACTTCCAAGGTCACCGGTCTTTTGACTTATCAGGGTTTAGAGCGCGTCGAAGTGGAATCCGCCGTCGTAGGAGATATTGTGGCAGTCGCCGGATTCGATGAGATCGGCATCGGCGAGACCATCACCGACCCCGCGAACCCGCAGCCGCTTCCGACCCTTCAGATCGACGAGCCCACCGTGCAGATGACCTTCGGCGTGAACACGAGCCCTTTCAGCGGACGGGAGGGCAAGTTTGTCACTTCGCGCGTTATTCGCGACCGTCTTTTCAAAGAACTTGAGACCAACGTCTCGCTTCGCGTGGAAGACACGGCAAGCCCGGATACTTTCCTGGTTTCCGGCCGCGGCGAATTACACCTCTCCATTCTGATTGAAACGATGCGCCGCGAAGGTTTTGAGATGCAGGTGTCTCAGCCCGTCGTGATCTTTCATGAAAAGGACGGAAAGAAATATGAGCCGTTCGAGCTTTTGGTCGTGGACGTCCCGTCCCAGTATCAGGGCGCGGTCCTTGAGGAGATCGGCGGCCGAAAAGGATCCATGACCAACATGATGCAGACTCCGACCGGAGAACTGCACCTGGAATACAATATTTCCACGCGCGGTGTCATCGGTTTGAAGGGCGCTTTGATGACGAAGACGCGCGGCACCGCCATCGTGCATCACGTGTTCGAAGAATACAAACCCGCCGCTGTCGAACAGGCCTGGACCGCCGGCGCACACGGTTCGCTCGTCTGTTGTGAGAATGGCGTCACCACCTCTTATTCCCTCTCTAATTGTCAGGAACGCGGCGAGCTTTTTGTGCCCCCAGGCGTCGATGTCTATGAGGGGATGATCCTCGGCGAGAACTCACGCGGCGAGGACCTCGACATCAGTCCCTGCAAGACAAAAAAAATGAGCAACATGCGCTCCGTGGGCGCCGATGACGCCATTGTGCTCACGCCTCCGCGCGAGTTGACGCTGGAACTGTCCATCGAGTTCATCGGGCCCGATGAATTGGTCGAAGTCACCCCCAAGAGTATTCGCCTCCGTAAGCGTGCGTTGGATGGTCTGCAGCGCAAGCGCCTCAATCGCCAAAATGCCTAGTGAGCGTCTTCAGGTTGTGCTGGCACGATTTGGGATCGCCAGCCGCCGCGGTGTGGTCACCCTCATCGAAGATGGCAAGGTAGAAGTTAACGGCAAAGTTGTCCTCGAAAAAGGTTTTCGCGTGGATGCGACCAAAGATACGGTCCGCGTCGAAGGCGAAGAGCTTTCCGTCGGCGGGCCGCTCAAGAAAGTTTATTACGTTTTAAACAAGCCCAAGGGCGTCATGACGACCTTGCAAGACCCGCACGCCGAAAGCACCGTCGCTGATTTTTTTAAGGATGTGAGCGAGCGCGTTTTCCCGGTGGGACGTTTGGACCGCGACACCACAGGACTTCTCATTCTGACCAATGACGGAGAACTGGCTTTCCGTCTTACCCATCCAAAATTCGGCGTGCCAAAACGCTACCATGCGCTTGTGACGGGGTCCGTGACGGATGAGGAGTTAAAGCGCCTCGAAGCCGGCGTCGAGTTGGAAGAAGGGATGACCGCGCCATGCAAGATCCAGATCGAGCGAAAAGACAGGCGCCACACCGAGCTTTTTGTTATTCTACATGAAGGCAAAAAAAGACAGATTCGCCGCATCTTTGAGCTGGTCGGGCACCGCGTTGTCGAACTGGAGCGGGTCAATTACGGACCGCTGGCACTGGGTGATCTGAATATGGGGGAGAAAAGACCCTTGTCTGCTAAGGAAGTACGTACTCTCTACGATGCCACCGGGGCAAAGCCCGGAAAAAGCGATGGCCGCTGAAGTTGTCGTTTATACTACTCGGTATTGCCCTTATTGCCGTCTGGCAAAAGAATTCCTAACGTCTAAAAATGTGGTTTTTCGTGAGGTCGATGTCTCCGAGGACGATGTGATGCGCGAGAAACTCGTCAAGATGAGCGGGCAGGAAACTGTCCCTCAGATATTCGCCGATGGCCGACCGGTAGGCGGCTACGAGGAGTTGGTCCGCTTTTACAGTTCCGGAAAAGCTTTTTAACATCCATGGATCCCTCCGGCGCAGAACGGCGAAAAAGTAAGCGATTTTCCGAGCAGATCGTTGTCC
>JANNFA010000232.1:0-14133 GCA_031379345.1 Candidatus Omnitrophota bacterium
GATGCGGGCCAAAAGCATCGCTCCCATGCACATCGGGCAGGGTTCGAGGGTGACGTAAAGTGTCGTGCCCGTCAGGAGACGACTGCCAAGCGCTTCACAGGCCTGCGTAATAGCCAGCATTTCCGCGTGGGCGGTGGGGTCCTTCAAAAGCTCAGTCTGATTATGCGCGCGTCCGGCGATCTTGTTTTTATGGACCAACACCGCGCCGATGGGGACTTCGTCGGCGGCAAAGGCCTTCCCGGCCTCTTGGATAGCCAGGTGCATGTAGTGTTTATCAAGTTCTTTTTGGGAAGAAAGCATGGCTGTTGAGAGCTAATTTATCATAAATCATGATATAATCCCATGCTTGGAATCGATAAACCTTCAAATCGAGAATTTTGAACCCTCCTATGCGCAGGATATCTCTTCGGAGAAATTCTTCGGGTTTCCTATCGCTCCCGTTCTAGCCGCAGAAAAAGATCTGCTCGACCCTCTAAAGCGTTCCATTGCCTATTTTTCGATGGAGTATGGACTCTCTACCAACACCTATCTTCCCTTCCAGAGCAGCAAGCCTGTCTCAGAGCGTAATTTTTCCGCCGAACACCATATCTTCTCAAACATGCGCTCCATCGATTATTACGTCTCCGTGGACGCCGGACACCGTCTGGACCTCCCCATCTTCAGCGGCGGTCTCGGAGTCCTTGCGGGCGACACACTGAAAAGCGCGGCCGACCGCCACGTGCCTTTGGCAGCCGTCGGTATTCTCTGGAGCAAGGGCTATTTTAAGCAGAACTTCTGGTTCAAAAATGGCCAGATCCCCGAAGAGACGAATTGGGACCCTTCCAGTTTTCCCGGCCTCGTCCCGCTTAAAACCCGTATTCGCGTCGACATGAAGAAAGAACCCATCCATCTGAAACTATGGAAATATTATGTGTATGCTCACGACAAGTCGCATGCCATCCCTCTTGTCCTTCTGGATTCGGACCTGCCGGAAAACTCACCTTTCATCCGACAGCTTACGGGTCAACTTTACCGGAGTGACAATGCGGAATGGCGCATCCTCCAGCGCCTCGTGCTCGGCATTGGGGGCATGAAAGCGCTCGACGCTCTCGGCTACCATATCGACACCTATCATTTAAATGAAGGTCACGCGGCACTCGCCTTTGTAGAAAAAGCTATGGGCAAGGATGACGCCGGCATCGAACAGCTAAAGAATCATTTTAATTACACCTGCCACACACCCGTAGCGGCCGGACACGACCGATTCCAAAAAAACCTCGCGCAACAGGTGCTGTCCGACGCGGAATTCGCTCTCGTTAAAAAATTCGGTCAGGACCCTCATCAGGGCGAAATGATCAACCTCACGGAGCTGGCGATGAACACATGCCATCATGTGAATGCCGTCGCAGAAAAGCACGGCGAAGTCACGCGTCTGCAGTTCCCTCATTTCAAAGACAAGATCGTCTCCATCACGAACGGGGTGCATGCCCCCACCTGGGTCTCCGACTCCGTCGCGTCTCTTTTGAGCAGCCGCACCGAAACAAAAGATTGGATGAGAGACCCGGCCTGTTTAAAAAACATGTCCGGCCTGCAAAGCGATGAAGCGTTTCGCCGCGGACTCTGGGCCGCGCACCAGGAGAATAAAAAACGCCTCTGCGCCATCCTCAAGAGCTGGAAGATGAGCCCCGATGTCTTCACCATCTGCTGGGCGCGCCGCATCGCGTCTTACAAGAGACCGAGCCTCCTTTTGCAAGACGCCTCCAGGCTCCTCGACATCTCCAAGCGCGTCGGTCCCATCCAGGTCGTCTTCGCCGGCAAGGCACATCCGAAGGACGACCTGGGATTCACCTACGTGAATGACATGCTGTCCTCCATCGACTCCCTCTCGCACGACTACAAGACCCTGCGCGTGCTGATGCTTGAGAATTACGACACGTTCTTCGGAAAACTTCTCGCGTCGAGTGTCGATGTGTGGCTCAACAACCCTCTTCCGCCGTTCGAAGCCTCGGGCACCAGCGGCATGAAAGCCATCTTGAACGGCGTCCTGCAGATGTCGACCTTGGACGGCTGGGTGGTCGAGGCGGCGGACAAGGACATCGGCTGGATATTCGGATGGGAACAGCACGGCACAGACATCGGGGACGAACATAACTTGCGCTTAAAAGAGGATTCCGCGCTCCTGTACGACACGCTCGAAAAGGCCGTCGCGCTTTATTACGACACCAACCGCAAAGACAACCTCAACACGTCTTCCGAATGGCTCACCAAGATGATCCATGCCATCGAAGCCGGAAGCTTCTTCAACACCGACCGCATGGTCGCCGACTACGAAAAGCGGGTCTGGAACGCTTAAAAGAGCCAGTTTATCCGCAAAGAGCTTTCAGCGCGGCGCCGCTTGCGAAAGCCGTCTGCTCCATGCGGCTCGCCAGGACGCCGAGACGCTCCCGGATCTCCCGCTCCTGCTGAAGCAGTTTTTTTAAACGGTCTACGACATTTTCCTTATTGAAGTCGCCGGCACTCAGGCAAAAATCCGTGTTCCCATAGAGATCGCGGCTCAGACCTTCGGCTTTTAAACTGTAGCCGAAACACAAGGTCGGCACCCCGCTTGAAAATGCGGCGAGTGTCGCATGGGTCCTGGCTCCCGCAAAGACGCGGCAGCGCGCGATAACCCATTTCGTTTCAGCAGCATCTAGCGTTGCGGGCAGTAAAAAAACCCGTTCGCTTTTCAGGCCTTCGTGAACGCCTTTCATGAATAAATAATCATCTTCTCTGCCGGACACGTCCGCCACATGGGGTATCAAAAGAACAGGGCTTTCAAAATTATCCAAGACGGCCTTCAGCGCCTCGACACACAAAATCCGCCACTTTTCACGGTCGCCGCCGCTGACGAATTTTGCCATCAGCGGATGAAGGTTGATGCCGATGAATTTTTTCCCCTCTAGATCGATGCCAAGCGCATCCGGTTTTTTCTCGTCCAGGAGAAATGCGGGGTCCGCACTGCGGTGGACGTTTTTCTCAACCCCGATGCTTTTTAAGTACTCGATCGTTTTGGACTCTCTTGCAAATATCGCAGTCAGTCTGTTCAAATGGTCCGTCATGGCCGTTTCGATTTTCTTCTGCTTTGAAAATGGCCCGACAGAGGCACCCCAGATGACCAGCTTCTTGCCGCAGCCGAGCACCAGATCATCCAGATCGGTAAAATTAATGAGGCTGTCGTAGTCCAGGCTGTAATTGTCGCCGCCGATGGACAGCACCGCCGTCGCCGAGGGTAGCTCCGATAATATTTCTTTGTATAGAAATCTGCCACGGAAACGCGGCATGTGCCAGTAGAATTTCCACAGTACTTTATTAATGAAAGAAGCTCCAGCCAGGGTAGGCAGGGGATGTATGCGGACATGCCGGATAGCGGGATCTGTTTCATTTTTCTGCTGGCGGCGAAGATGCTCGGCAGAAGCGAACTGGCTGCACACCAGGAACCTGGGTGAATCAAAAGACCGCCGGAGTATCCTCACGGTCCCGCGCACGATGGCTTCACAGCCGCGGTTGTCGTAGGGACCGTTGCCGGCAAGGATGAAAAGATCTGACATCAGGGCTTGAACTTGCTCATGAGGTTCCAGCGGATCTTGCGAAGTTCGAACATCATCCGCCCGGCGGGCGTATCTTTTACCGATTCGATCCTATCGTACCCCGCAAGCCAGTCAAAAAATTTCTGTGAGCCATACTTATCGAGAGCCTTTTTTTCACGGGCCATCCTTCTAATTTCCTTCCAAAACCACAATCCTGTCGTAAGAAAAGAATAATAAGCGTGGGGCTTTTCAATCGCGTATTTTATCTCATCAAATGTCCGTTCACTGACCGCAAAATTACAGTTTGCGGGGTCCACTCCGACCAGCATCAGATGACAGATCGTGCGATAGCATTTTTCACACACGCAGCAATTCATCTTCTCGCCCGTCCATTTCCACCAAGTAAGACAAACACGCAGAAACGGATGGTATTCCTGGAAATTTTTGAAATATTGTGTCTTTTCAAACCGTGTTGTATTTGTAAAATCGTGTTCCAGGAGCGTGCTTCCCCAGCGAAGCTGTGAATCCAGCTCAAGGCAACTTCCCCATCCGAATATCTCTCCGGCTGGATAGCTGCTGGCAATATATAAACGTCCAAGTTCCTTGTAGCTGCATGGAGCGGTCATCGCGCTCATGACCATTCCATGAGACGCTTCGCCCCACCAATTGGTCACCCATTTGCGGAGCCGGCTATGATTAAAAAGTGTCCAGAGGTCTGATTCGATGCAGCAAAGCTCCACGCCCTCATGTGCGGCGAATTCTTGGAAGGACTGTCTGCATGCATCGACGAACTCCGTCTGGTCCAGAGGAATGTCCGCGCCAAAAAAAGAGAACAATAAAGGCTTCTGGTCTTTATGGCGGATGTAGGTGGTCAGGGAGTCCAGCCCACCGCTAAAGAGCATGCCGTCCCTGGAGGCACCGCCGGCGTTTTTTTCTGTCCTCTTGACCCGCACGGTCCCGGCAAAGGACCATTTCTTGGAAAACCACTTGTAAAAATACGCCCTTGCCGCTGTGAGCGATCTCTCATAGGCCTCATCCAGCACATCTATCTCGAGGTCCGCACCTGTCATCCAAGACAAAGAAATCATCACAGAAGCAAAAGGGACGGCGAGGATCCCGGCGCTGGGTGTCGGAAAATCACGGTCATATAACACATAGAATTCTTTTCGATTAAAAAGACTCAACGAAGACTCAAATCGGTAGGTGAGCTTTCTTCCCTCGCAGACGACCTGCTTTAAACGTATAAAGTGTTTCATAGACGGTATGCCACTAGCGTGAAAGCTTGCTCATAAGATGCCAGCGTATCTTTCGCAGTTCGAATTTAAAACGGCCGGCCGGAGTGTCTTTCATCTTGTCAATTCTATCGGATCCGGCGAGCCATTTAAAAAAATCGCCCGCTCCGTGGATCTCCAACCAGCTGCCTCTGCGACTTAGAATACATATCTCCTTCCAAAAATCGACCGCAGAGGGCGATCTGCCAAAAAAAGAATAGTAAGCATGGGGTTTTTCAAGCGCTTTACGCATGTCCGCGAACGTATTGTTTGTCATCAGTAGATTGCATTCTGTCGGGTCTATGCCATGCAATATCAATTCACACATCGTTCTGTAGCATTTTTCACATCGGCTGCAATTGATCGCCTCGCCCGTCCAGAGCCACCAAGTGAAGCATACGCGCAGATAGCGGTAGTACTCAGGATAGCGCTTCAAAAATGCTATCTTATCGATCCTTTCGGTCTCATGAAAATCCTCTTCCAGCTGGGTGCTTCCCCAGCGGAGGTGGTTATCCAGGTCATAATCGCTGCCCCAACCATAATTTGCAGTGCCGGCCACATGACTCGAGGCTATCCACAACCGCCCCAATTCTCGATAGCTATAGGGGGCTGTCATCGCGCTCAATATCATCGCATGGGAGGCTTGCCCCCACCAGTTATGGGTCCATTTCTTCAGATCGGGATGGTTGAATAAGGTCCAGAAGTCGGATTCAATGCAGCAGAGCTCCACGCCTTCATTCGCGGCGAACTCACGGAAGGATTTCTTGCAGGCTTCAATGAGCTTTGTCTGGTCCATCGGGATATCGGCGCCGAAAAACGAAAACAAGAGGGGCTTTTTATCCTTTTGGTGCAGATAGGTAGTCAGCGCGTCCAACCCGCCGCTATAAAGCGTGCCTTCCCGCGCGGCACTGCCGGTGTTCTTTTCCGTCCGCCTTATGCGTATCTCGCCCGCGAACGACCAATTCTTCGAGAACCACTTATGAAAATATTCACGCGCGGATCTGAGCGACTTCTCATAGTCCTCATCTAGGATGTCTATTTCGAGGTCTGCACCCGTCATCCATGACAAAGCAGCCATCACGGCAGCAAAGGGAACCGAGAGCATGCTCTCGCCGGCCGGCGGGAAATCCTTCTCGTAAAGCACATAGAACTCATGCCTTTCAAAAAATTTCAGCGACGACTCAAATTGGTATGTGAGTTTTCTTCCCTCGCGCAGAACTTTTGTTAGGCGTATGAAATGTCTCATAAGTTATCTATCATAACCTTTATTTTCTGCATTAGAAACTCAGATACGAGGCGCGTATGAGAGAGCGCGGAGACGCTATGGGAATTGAAATAAGTGTGCCCGGCAGGAGTTGAACCTGCAACCCTCTGATCCGTAGTCAGATACTCTATCCAGTTGAGCTACGGGCACATTTCTTTTCACGCCCAGTGGTGAGCCTGTCGAACCACGGGCACAATACTTTGGGGACTCAAATTGTACCCATTTGACGGGAGGCTGTAAAGCCCGTTAAAGACGGCCCAGAAGCAACGCAGAATTCTTAGAGCCGAAGGCGATCGTGTTGCAAAGCGCATAATCCACCTCTTTTTCCACCCCATTGTTCGGCGTGTAATCCAGGTCACATTCGGGGTCGGGGTTCTCATAATTGATGGTAGGAGGAATGAAGCGGTCGTTGAGAGTCATCACCGCCGACATCACCCCAGCGGCACCACAAGCGCCCTGCGGATGGCCTATCATGGATTTGAGCGCGGTGTTTGAAATTGAATGCGCTTCTTTGCCGAACACAAGTTTCACAGCCTTGGTTTCCACTGTATCGTTTAATTTTGTTCCCGTGCCATGAAGATTCACGCAGCGGATATTTTTCGTCTCCACTCCCGAGCACCCGATGGCCTTTTGCATCGCGCGCGCAGGCTCGATGCCGTCCATCTTGGCTGCCACGCGGTGATAGGCGTCGCAGGTGGAACCGTAACCCAGCACCTCCGCGACTATCTTCGCTCCCCTCTTTTGCGCCCTTTCAAAGGATTCAAAAACGAACATCCAGGCGCCCTCACCCAAAACAAAGCCATCCCGGTCACGGTCAAAGGGCCTCGACGCGCGCGAAGGTTCGGCATTGTAGCCGGAGGAGACCACTTTCATCCGGCAAAAACCCGCCATGAGCCCCGGAGTGATGCAGGATTCCGCGCCGCCGCTTAAAAGTATCTCTTCATCGCCAGAGCGTATCATACGGTAGGCATACCCCATCGCATCCGTGGAGGATGTGCATCCTGTTGAAATCACATGACTGATGCCGTGTAATCCCAAAGCGATAGAAACTTCACTCGAAAGCATCCCAACAAAAGAAGAAGACACACAGTAGGGCGTGACATGGCGGGATTGGTTCGAAAAATATTGTTCATATTGTTTTTCCGCGAACTCAATGCCGCCTCCGCCCGTGCCGAGGACAACACCGAGGTTTTCTTTCAAGGACACGTCACGGCCTTCAAGGTCGAGCCCCGCATCTAAGAGGGCCTCACGGACCGCTCCGATAGCCATCGGCACCACGCGCGGCACCCGCTTCACGTCTTTTGCGTCGATATATGCGAGCGGATTAAAATCAGGGACTTCGGCGCTGACCTGACTCGACAGAAGCGGATCTTCGAATAAAGAGAGTTTCCGTACTCCGGAGCGGCCCTCTTTGAGGCCCGATACGAAAGCGTTAAAACCCTTTCCAAAAGGGCTTATCGCGCCCACTCCGGTGATGACAACACGGCGGGGACTCACTCGACCTTAAGGGTTCGGCTGGCGCTTGCCGAATGCCCTGTCGCGTCACGAGCAAAACCATATAAACGGTAGACGCCGGGCTCGACGGGTGCTCTTAGCGTCGCACGAGGGCCCGTGACCGTCATTTCCAGAGGAAGCGGAACATTCACATAATATTGGAGGACATCCTGGACGGCCGTGCTGGCTGTGAACTCATAACTTAGGGGCGAGCCCTCAAGGTCCTGCGCGGCGAGCTCTGCCTCAAACGAAGCGCCGGGCGCAACGGCATCAGGCACACTGAATGCGCGAATCTTCGGCGCATGGTCAGAGCCATCGCCCCCGCCAAACTGCTTCTGCATGACCACGAACGGTTCCTTTTTATACAGATGGTCATTGATATTCCATTGTGTCAGCGATTCCTGCGTGGTCTCGCCGATATGAAAAACAAAACCACCCAGATTCTTTCCCGCGCGCTCCTTGATGAGCGACCAATGGTTCCTGTACTGCTGGGCCTTCGAGACATCGTCCTGTTCCAGCATCTTGCCATGCTTGTCTTTGGGAAGGTCCCAGGGGCCAAGAGGGCCGAATTCCGTGATAAGGTAGGGTTTTCCAAAATTAAGCGCCTCCCAGCCTGATTGAGAACCGATGACGCTCCCATACACATTCATCCCGATGATTTCGAGGCTAGGCACATATTTTTTAAGATAAGGAAGATCGAGGCTGTTCACCGAGGTGTACATCACCGGGTGGTTCGGGTCTGTTTTTTTTACTTTTTTTACAAGCTCTTCCAGGAAACGGCACAACGCTTCCCGTTCGGCGGGATCCTTCGTAAAAAAAATACATTCATTCCCGATATTCCATGCGAGAACAGCCGGGTGGTTCTTGAAGTGCCGCACATAATCCAGCGTTTCCTTTTCTTTCTTGCGCCGGTAGGCTTCGCCGCCAGCCAGATAACTGAAGCCCTGTTTGGCATCGGCGTTGTTGATCCAAATACCGGCGTCCACATAAAGGCCGAGGCGATGCGCTTCATCGAGATATTTCTGAGTCCCTTGGTCGGTGCCCCAGGTACGCACTGCGTTCGCGCCGAGTTCTTTCGCGAGAGCGAGGTAGTTCTCCCCGTTCTTGCCGATCATTTCCCCCACCCCCGCGCCCTGGATATAGAATGCCTGGTCATTGACCAGAAGCGCATAGCCAGCGGAAGACTGGACGACTTTTACTTTATTGCCGTGGTCATGTCCGGCACACCCGTACACAGCACCGGTTAAGAACAGAACGATTAAAACACGGGTAAAACGGGGAGGACTTATTTCCAGACCTTTTCGAGATCCTTGCGGGTGTCGGGCTCGCTGTCATAGGCCGTCGACATCAAAATGCGGTGGACGAACTCCTGCTCCAAACGGGGATCATTCTCAATAGCCTTGTCGATGCTCTGGATATAGAAACTGTAAGGTTTCATAAGATACACATCGCGGCGGCTCAAGCTGCCCATGACGGAAAGGATATAGATCTCTTTGTCCGCGAGCTCCATCTTTTTCCAATTGGCGCCCGTCTTGCCGGAACCCGGCTTGTGTTCCACTGCGGGAACCGCCTGTTCCTGCGCAGCGGCGCGCTGGGAAACGGGTGTCACGGGTTTCAATGCCAGCTTTATCGGGAGAGTCTGCGTGGCCGCAATCTCACGGCCTGCGGCCGCGGTGAACGGTCTCGGCGTTACCCGGATAGGCAGAGTCTTTTGTTCTGCGGCCGCACGCGGGGCGGCTACTGTAAGAGATTTTGAATCCAATTTGCGGGGAAGCACGCCCAGCCCCACGTCTTCGCGTTTTTCAGACACAGAAAAAGTTTTAGGTTTCACAACAACAGGGACAGCAATAGGAACGGGAGCGGGCCTCACGACAACGGCGGGCGCAGGCGTAGGGGCTTCTACAGGCTCTAAACGCTGGGCGGATTGGGCGCCCTTCACACTGATTGGAACGAGCCTTTGAGTCACCATGTAGGGATTTGTGAGTTTTATTTGGCGTTGTAGAAATGTAATTTTATTATTTAGAATCGTTATCTTGTTTTTTAGAATGCGGGCGTTCTTTTCGGTGCTGCGGCTTTTCAACAAGTCCTGACGTTCTCGTTGAAGCTCGGCGAGCTGAAGCTCATTCGGAGACAGAAAGCGATCTATTTCGCCGCCACCACCGTACAATGCCATTTCACTCGGTCTCTGAGCCGCCAAAAGAGCCGGACCCTGTGTCAGGGTGGCCGCAAAAACCAAGAGCATGAGGGAGACGGAACGCATGAATCTCACGTGCTTATTCTAGCGCGGAGGGACATTTCATTCAAGTCTGAGCGCTTCGAGCACTTTTCGGGCTTCCGTCTCCGTGTCATAGAGCATGGAAGCCATTGCCCTCACGCTGTCGAAGGCCGGAAGCTCCGGTTTCTCGGTAAAAAGACTATCCAGCTCATCGACATAGGCGTAAAGTTCCTTTTCCATCGGAACACGCTGATCTTTTAGGACAGCCATTGCTTCAGACACGTAATCCAGCTTGTCCTCATGGGTCATGGTGACCCACTCGGCGCCCGTAAACTTCGGTCGGCTGTCCTGGATCTTCGACTCCTCCGTGGTCGTGCCTTCCGGATCTCCATGCCAACGGTCGATGGGAATGCGGGCATCGATATCGCGTTCATAGACAAGGTCTGTCAGGACCTTTACTGCGTCATCGGCCGGGGTTTCCGGATGGGCAATAAAATACTCGTCCAATAGAAAAACATAGCCCTGCGCTTCTTCTTTTAAAGGGACGCCGTGACGATGCAGTTGGTCCATCGCGCCCAGCACATAATGCAAACGCCATTCTTGGAGATTAAGCACCCATTGATGGCCGGTAAGCGGCGGGAGCTTTCTTGGCGCGGCGCCTCTTCGCTTCCGATCCTCAAGCTCCATACGCAGGCGCGTGGCTTCGCGGAACTCCCGCGGGCTGGCGAGATATTTTTTCTCCATCCCATCCAGAGTCTCAAGCGCCAGGTCGACCCAGTCAAGCTTCTGATAGGCATCGATAAGACGAAAACCGCTCATGACGCGAGTGGGCCCCGGCACAGCGTACGCGGCCTTAAAAAAGATCGAGGCCTTTTCATATTCTCGATTCAAGAAATGGGCATTGCCCTTTTCAAGGCAGTACCAAGGATAGCTTTTTTCAGAAGCATCGGGGGCATCGGAAGGGTCTTTTTTCTCGCGGGACGATTCCCCGAACAAAAGGGTGTTGGCATCCACGGGCTTAGCCGGATCCCATGTATAGGAAGAGCGATTGGCTGCCAGTGCGGCGGAGGAAATTAGAGCGAGCATGAAAACCAGAACGGCGGGAAATCTCATCGTTTCATGCCGGCAGTGAGATCGTAAAGGTGGTGCCCTTTCCGACCTCGCTTGCGACCGTGATCTTACCGTCGTGTCTTTTGATGATGTCATGCGTGATGCTAAGACCCAAACCCGTGCCCTGCTCCGCGCCCTTCGTGGTAAAAAACGGTTCGAAGATGCGGTCCATGACCTCTTGCGGCATTCCACAGCCGGTGTCTGATATTTTAATGACCACTCGACCGTCCTTGAACGCAGTGCGTACGGTGATAGTGCCCACGCGGTCACTCATCGCCTGGGAAGCGTTCACGATCAGATTCAGGAACACCTGCGAAAGTTGTTGGGCATTGCATTTGATTTTGGGTAGTTCGCCCGGTTCTTTGACGATATCGACCTTGTTTTTGAGAGAGTTCCAAACAATACTGATCACGCTGTCGATGATGTTGTTCACGTTCTCATTATTTACAATGCCTTTGTCGGAGCGTGAGAACATGCGTATATCACTCACGATCCTCGCCATGGTCTGTACGCAGATCATCCCCTGAGTGACGTACTCTGCGGAATCTTTAAGAAGAATCTGCATTTCAGGAGGAGCAGCGGAACCAAGCTTCTCTGAGATCTTCGTGAACTTCTGGATCTGATTTTCCATCAGGGAAAAAGCAAGATTGACCGCAGCGAGCGGGTTATTGATCTCGTGTACAATGCCCGCCGTGAGAAGGCCGATGGTCGCAAGCTTGTCAGACTGCATGAGTTGGCCTTGTGACTTCATGAGGTCCTCGTAAATGCGGCGCATGTCGTCCATCATGAGCTTGAGGATAGCCTCATTTGCCTCCAACTCGATGCCGCTATACTGGAGCTTGCTTACGGTGTCCGCTAGCTGGGTTTCTAGCTGGCGTATCTTTTTTTGGAGGGACTCGGCGGAGTCGTTTTCACTCATCCAGCGAGTATAGCATGCTATACTGCCGGCATGAAAGTCATCCTGTTGGCGGCCGGACGCGGGCGCCGTTTTGGACGGCGCACAGCCTCCCTTCCCAAATGTCTTATCCCGCTTGGCCCCGCCACTAAAGCGTCGGCGGGCAAGGAAACACTCCTATCGCGCTATCTGGACTCCTTCCGCCGGCTCGGTCTGCGCGACATTGTGGTCGTCGTCGGTCACGAAAAAGAAAAAATCGTCGAATCCTGTGTCGAGAACGGTCGGGGCCTTTCTATCCGCTTCCTGCACAACCCTCTTTATAGAAAAGGAAGCATCGTGTCGTTGTATACGGCTCGCGGCGAGATGCAGACGGACTGCCTCATCATGGATGCTGATGTTTATTTCCGACCTGAACAGCTCAAAGGTCTGCTGGCCTCAAAACGAAGTGCTTTTTTATTGGATCCACGCTCGAAAAGTTCCGGCGAGGAAATGATCTTGACGGCGAAACGTGGAAAACCGGTCCATATCTCGAAGCATCCAGACTCAAAACTGCATGCGCTCGGCGAAGCGACGGGTTTCCTAAAACTAATGAGGTCCGACGCTTCGCTTCTTGCCCGTATCCTGGAAAAGAGGGTCCGTTCCGGAAACACGGAATCCGAATACGAAGAATCTTACAACGAGCTGATGAAGACCCGCCGGTTGGGGGTCAAAAAGATCAAAGGGTTTTGGAGTGAGATGGACTTTGAGCGAGATTGGCAGCGGATATTGCGGGTCAGACCTTAAAAACGTATTTTTTCCCGGGCTCACGCTCATTGTCCGGAGGATAACTTTTCCGCTTGTCCGCGAAATATTTTTCCCGCCAGTCGCCGTCCAAAGCACGGTTGTATGTCAGATAAATATTCCGCCGCGGATGGTCCGTCAAATTGGGTTTGGACTGGTGAGGGACGAAACAGTCAAAAAACGCCACGTCGCCCGGCTCCATCGGATAATATTCGAACGAGACACCGGTAAGATTCTCCGGAGTAAGCGGCTTCCACTTCTCTCCCAGCATCCCACGCGTGTGATGACCCGCCGCAAGCTCCAAACATCCGTTTTGGATCGTGCTTTTGTCTACGGTGACCAACACCGAGAGAAAATAAGGCGCGTATTCGTCCCAGCCAGGCTGGATGTCCTGATGCGGTTCAAAACCCCCGCCCCCGGGTAGTTTAAAATTAATTTTTTCCTTGAAGAGCGCCGCCTCGCCGCCTAAAAGTTCCGCGGCGCGCCCGGTCATGCGCGGGTCTTTGACGATTTCCAGGAGCGCTCCGGCTGATCCGGAAAATTTTTCCACGCGTGAGAGCACTCGTTTTCCTTTTTCGAGAAGGCTGTCCTCGTAATAGAACATTTCGAGTCCAAAAGTCGGGCCTTTGGCAACAAGCGCGTCGATGCTCTCGGAAAGCTCCTTCATTCCGGCAGAATCCACCATTCTTCGCACCACAATGAACCCGTCACGCTTAAAATCACTTAGGTCTTTGGAAGAAAAGTAGTGGGTTTTCATCTTTTTAACCTACCCCAGAGCCGCTCGGCGCGCAAGTAGGCATCCTGCACGCAATCCGGAATCCCAGTCCCGCGATAAGAGGAGCCTGTGAGCGCAAAACCCGGAAGCGAACCTTCCTCGGCTTCGATATGCTCCAAAAGAACCTTGTGCCCGACGCGATACTGCGGAAGGGCGCGAACATAACGGCGGAGAACTGAAAAAATGGGCGCGGCCCGGAGACCCAAAAGTAATGAAAGGTCGTTCAGCACCGCCTTCTCAAGCTCTCGATCAGGCAGTGCAAAGGCGTCTTGGCCGAACGCGCCTCCGACAAAAGCTCGCAGAAGGACTTTTCCTTGCGGAGCGCGGCCCGCGAACTTGCGGTGCACAAAAGTGCAGGCCATCAGCGAACGTTTCTCCGTGCGCGGCACAACAAACCCAAAACCGTCCATTGGGTGCGTAATATCCGGTGCGTTGAAAGCAAAATTCAGCGTCGCGACGGATTGGTACTTGATTTCGGAAAGGGCATTAGAGAGCCTGGGAAATTCTTCCCGAAGCCATCCGGCTGAGATGCGGGCCGGGACGGCTAAACACACCGCATCGGCATGGATCTTGTCTCCCTCTTGCGAGGCAATCGTCCACCCGCCTTGTATCGCATCATACGAAACAGAGGCCACCCTGTACCCCGTCCGCAAACTGCTGGCAGGCAATCTAGAAGCGAGCGCATCGGTCAGCGTGCGCATGCCTTTTTTAAAAGATACGAAAAGACCATAGCGCACTCCGCACGCCGGCACCCTTGCGCTCAATCCTTTGAGGACGCTTCCGC
>JANNFA010000249.1:0-4726 GCA_031379345.1 Candidatus Omnitrophota bacterium
GGCTGGCATTGAACCGATGCGCTTCCTGGTGCTCGGTGTCTTTTTTTTGGCCGTCGGCCAAGCCTATCTTCAATTCATTTACGTCATAAAGAAAGAGACGCGGCTGCTGCCGATATCAGGGGCGGCCTGTCTCCTGGCCGTGATGCTCAACTGGCTCGCCATTGAGAGTGGCGGAGGGCTTGTCGGAGTCGCCCAAGCAACAGCTTCGGCCGTATTTCTCCATTATGCGATCCTCTACTGGTATGCAGCCCCGAAGGTCCTGCCCAGTGGGGCATGTCTCAAGCATTTCGCGGAAACATTCGCAAAATTCATATGGATGTGTGCGCTTCTTTTTTCCGTCGAGCGGTGGGTCCGTGTTCCCGGCGAGCTGAAAACGGCGATGCTGCAAACAGCCGTTTTTTTTGCCGCCTACATTCCTTTTTTCATGCGGCTCGAGAAACAGTTCGGCATGCTCGGCATCCTTAAAGACCGTTTTTTTAAGAAAGCGATGGCGGTATGAATCTGCTTATATGCGCCCCCGGGGTCCGCTTCGAAGAGGTGCTGACGGCGGCGAGAGATGCCGGACTGATCTACCTTACCGAGCCGCTCGACCAGCGCGCTCCTGCTGAAAAAGCGGGTCTCAAGGCGCGCCTCTTGGAAGACGACGATTTTTGCTCAACGAATGAGGAGCACGAAAACCTGGTCCGCCGGGCCAAGGAATGGGCGAGGAACTGGCATCGGCAAGGAGCGCTTCACTCTCTGGCATATCATCGCGGCGTTCACGCTTCCGAGCTCGTCATGCAGTCATTCACGATCGAAGTCCTCGCGCTTTTCAAGCCGGCGCATCTTTACGGCAAGCTTCTCGAAAAATACCCGGTAAAGCGTATCTATATCGCCGGCGAGGGCCCGTGGAAAGAGGCGGCTCTGTTCATCGCGCGCCGACATGGCATTCCGGTTGAAATCCTTGCACTGCCCGCCCGGGCAATCCGGTCCGAAAAAAATAACTGCGCGGCGAGGATGGTGACAAGCGGTCTTAATCGTCTCATCAAGAAGCCTTCCAAAGGGTTCGTCCTGTATTCTTCGGCGCCGCGCTACGCGATGCCTCTATTGGAGCGAAGCGGCGGCTATTATTTGCGCGATACCTTTTCCATCGATATGTTCCTGCGCTCGCTACGGGAAGATTTTTCGCTGATCCTGCCCGAGTATTTTCCCGATCACGGATCATCTGCGGCGCGTCTCAGCAAGGCTGAAGAATTATTCGCCGCTACTGACGGGCATTTTTCGAAGGATCCGTTCTTTGAGTGGCAGGGCGTGGACCTGTGGCCGCTTTTTCGCGGTTCTTTGCAGCGCCTTCTGCGTACGGAGATGACGGAGGGGATGAGGCTCACCGAACGCTTTTACGCTATGTTCCGAACCCTCGAGCCGCGCGCCCTTTTTGTGGACGAAGAAGTGTGTCTTTTCAACAAGACGCTCGTTCACACGGCGAACGCCCTGGGCATCCCGACCCTTGTGTTCGTACACGGGGAGCCTTACGATGACATCGGCAACCTTCCTTCTTCCGCTTCCCGCGTACTGGCCTGGGGCCCTTCCACGGCCCGCCGCCTGGTCGAATGGGGGATTCCTCCGGCGAAGATCGAGCAGGTTGGCGCCCCGCAATTCACGTTTTCGAATGCCGTGCGCGAACGTACGGCGGTATCACGACGTTTTAATATCCCGTCCGGTGCGCCGCTCGCTCTTTTTGGCGCGTTTCCGTTCTCCACGAATGAACACGCTACATTCCTGCGAACCTCTTACGGCGTTAAATTACAGGAAAAAAGCCTGGATGCAGCGCTTCGCGCGCTGGAACGACATCCGCGATTGCACCTCATCGTGAAATTCCATCCCTATGAGAACCACTCAGGTTTCAGCAGGGCGCGCGCGGACGCCGCCCCGGAGGGCGTGCGTTCGCGCGTGCGTTTTGTCTACGACTATCCTGCCGCGAAGCTTATAGCGGCGGCAGACACGGTTTGGACCGTCCTCTCCACAATGTACGCCGAGACACTGCCTTGGAAAAAGCCAGCGCTCGCTTTCACGGACGCAACGTATCCGCATCCTGCATCAGGGCTCCAATGGAGCGTGGACATCGAGGATCCCTCAGCCTGCGACGAGGCGGTCGACGCCTGTTTGGACCCTTCAAATGTCGCGAAGATCCGTTCGCGTATCGAAGAAGAGGTTTCCGATTATTTTATCAACGGCAACCGGACCGCAGTCGAGCGCGCGTTGGACGCCATCGAACGCATGCCTGCGCAAGGAGGCGCGGCAATCCCGCCGCCGGACGCAGGACCGCTTATTTCGGTGATTATGGGCGTTTATAACGGTGAGGCTTATCTGGCCGAGCAAATAAACAGTGTTTTGGCACAGACGCATGCGAATCTCGAGATCGTCGTGTTCGATGACGGTTCCCGCGACGGCAGTGTGGCTTTAGCTGAATCCTTCACCGCGAGGGACCGACGCGTGCGCGTTGTGCGGAATGCCGGCAATAAAGGGCTGGTCACCAATTTTCTGGAAGGCCTGGGCGCCGCCGCCGGAGAATTCGTCGCATTCTCAGACCAAGATGATGTCTGGCGGCCGGACAAGCTCGAAACGCTGCTGCGCGTCATCAACGTTGACTCGCGGAACATGCTGGCTTTCTCGGACATGGAAGTATGCGACGAATCGATGCGACCCATCGCGCGCTCGTTCTGGAAGGCCGCCGGTATCCGGCCAAAGGCAGGGCGTTTGGCGGAGCGCTCCGTGCTGAGGAATTTGGCACCGGGTTGTTCGATGCTTTTTCGGCGCGAGACCAAGGAGGCCGTCTGGGAGCTCGTGCGCCGCGTGGATTTCAAGGTGCTCAACGCGGCCGGCATCCTCGACAACACGCCTTTCATGCATGACCATCTCGCATTCGTGGCCGCTACCGCGCTCGGCCGCATCGCCTACACGCCGGAGCCCCTCCTACGCTACCGGCAGCATGGAGCGAACAATATCGGCGCCTTTTATAAGCCGGATTCGAGGAAACTGCGCAGGGCCGATATCTTGAAACATCAGATAGAGATTCTAGAGACGACCGAGTGGGCGAGACGCGGCCTTGATTTGAAAAGACTACGGCGCTATCACGCGGCGCTCGACAAGGGTTCGGTGTTCGGGAAACTGGCCATTTTATCCGACTATCTTTATTTGCACGCATGACCGCCGACGCCTGCAAGATTTGCAACGGACGCAAGCTTCACTTTTTGTTCCAGGGTAGGGACCGGCTGCATTTCATACCGGGTGATTTTGAGATCTGGCGCTGCGGGGACTGCGGGCTTTTGTTTTTAAATCCCTGTCCAGACCAGCAGGCCCTTGGGCGTTATTACCCGCCCAAGGAGTACTACTCTTATTCGGACTCGGAAAAGATCGAAGCGGAGCCACTCTCCGGACGGCGAAAGGTCCTGTTTTATCTGAAGCATCCGTTGAAGGCTTTGAACACGCTGATCTATTCCAAGGTGGTTGGGCAGAACCGGGATATCGAGGTCTTTAAGGGTGCGCGCGTGCTGGACATCGGCTGCGGCGACGGGCGGTACCTGCTGCAGAAAAGAGAAAAAGGCGCGCAGTGCTACGGCGTGGACATCGGCGAAGAGGGGTTGGCTGAGCTCAAAAAAAAAGCGCCGGACATCCAGCTGCACTGCGGGGATCTCTGGGAGACGCGCTGGCCGAATGCTTCGTTCGACCTCATCAATCTGTGCCATGTATTGGAACACGTCAAAGATATCGACAAACTTCTTCCGGAGATCCGGCGGCTTTTGAAGCCGGGCGGCCGGTTGCGTATCCAAGTACCGAACGCTGCTTCGCTGACAGCGAAGCTTTTCGGGCCGTTCTGGATCGGCCTGGACACGCCGAGGCATGTGTACGTTTTTTCGCGGAAGAACCTGAGCCGGTATCTTAACGAGAGTGGATTCAAGGTCGTGAGTTCGCGGACGCTTGAGAACTCTTTCGATGTGATTGCAAGCCTGATCTACGTTTGGAATGCCGCGCGAGGAACGCGACGCGTTGCCACAAACATGGACAAGATATGGAACAATGAATGGGCTAAACTATTGCTGGCGCCGTATGCGGTGCTCGTGAACGCCTTGGGCGCGGGAGATGTGATGGAGTTTATTGCCAAATGAAGAAACACACTGAACAGAAGCAGGCGTTCCTTGCGGGCGAAGCGGACAATTATTTTAAAAGGAACCGGAGCGTCCAGCGCGGCCTTACCTCCGGATACGGGTTCTATCGGAAATTCCTCCGTCCGGGTGCGCGCATCCTGGAAATCGGGTGCAGTAATGGCCATAACCTCGCCTATTTTTACCGGCACCAGCGCTGCGCGGGTTACGGGATCGAGCCGTCAGGGGCAGCCGTAAAGGACGGGCTAGAAAAATATCCTTTTTTAAAACTGCGGGTCGGCACTTCAGACCGCCTGCCGTTCCGGGACGCGTTCTTTGATTTTGTGTTGTTTGGTTTTTGTCTTTATCTCGTCGATCGGAGACTGCTTAAGAAAACGGTGAGCGAGGCCGATCGGGTACTGAAAAAAGGCGGTTTTTTGGGCATCACCGACTTTGACGTCAAAAAGCCGATGTCGCGCCCTTACTCGCATTGCCCCGGGGTACGCTCTTACAAGATGGAATACTGGAAGCTTTTTGACGTCAAAGTCGGTGATGCCCAAAAAACCGCCTTTTTTCAGTACCCGATCGGCCTCGCTCACCGTTTT
>JANNFA010000262.1:0-1868 GCA_031379345.1 Candidatus Omnitrophota bacterium
CATGGCTCAGGAGATGGAGGTCTTGTACGAGGAAGTGCGGGGCGGATGGAGAAAACATTGAGGTTGGAAGGCTTGAACGTCATTTGTTTTGAAACCCGTCACGCGAAAACACTTTCAGATCTCGTTATAAAACAGGGCGGAGTCCCGTTTTCCGCCCCGGCGATGAAAGAAGTCCCCCTTGAAAATAATCCGGATGCCTTCCGCTTCGCCGAGGAGTTTTTCGCTGGCCGTATCGACGTGCTTATCCTTCTGACCGGTGTCGGTACCCGTGCGCTGGCGGCGGTGCTGGAGACCAAATACCCACGTGAAAAATTTTTGGAAACTCTGTGTCGCGTAAAGATCGTTCCACGAGGTCCCAAACCCATCCGCGTGTTGAACGAATGGGGAATTCCTTTCGCGCTGGCCGTTCCCGAACCGAATACTTGGAAAGAGCTTTTAGGCGCGCTCGATCTGCATAAAAAAGAAGTACCGATTTCCGGAAAAAAAGTCGCTGTTCAGGAATATGGCGTAGCCAATCAGGAGCTGCTCTCAGGTCTGCGTGAGCGTGGCGCGGAAGTCCTGCGTGTTCCGGTCTATCGTTGGGCACTGCCAGATGACCTGGCCCCTTTAAAAGAAGCGATCGAGCGCGTTCTGGATGGACGAGCCCAGGTCACGGTCTTCACCACCGCTGTTCAAATGACACATCTGCTTCAAGTAGCGGAAATAATGGGAAAAAAGAAAGAAATGATCGCTACCTTGAATAAGACTGTCGTCGCCTCAGTGGGGCCGGATTGTTCCGAGGTCTTGAGGGCGAACGGCGTCGGGGTAGATATCGAGCCTGAAAGCCCCAAGATGGGCCCGCTTATCGTGGCGGCAGGCGAACGAGCTGCGGGATTGTTGCGTGGTAAGCGATAGCATTTTTTTAAAGGCCTGCCGCCGCGAAAAGACCCCGCATACACCCGTGTGGCTCATGCGTCAGGCGGGGCGCTATATGAAGGATTACCGGGCTATCCGGGAGAAAACCCCCTTTCTTGAGCTTTGCAAGAACCCCTCTCTTGCCGCGGAGGTCACCGTCACCGCCCAGGAAAGACTGGGCGTGGATGCCGCTATTCTCTTTTCAGATATCCTCCTCATTCTCGAACCGATGGGGTTTGATCTGGCCTATCTGGCCGGGGATGGGCCCTCTATCCGCAAACCAGTCCGGACTTCCGAAGATGTGGACCGTTTGAAGAACGTGGAGGCAGAAGCTTCTCTGCCATTTGCACTTCAAGCATTGCGCGAGATACGCCGCCGGTTAAAACCAACGATTCCACTTATCGGTTTTGCGGGTGCACCGTTCACGCTTGCTTCCTATCTGATCGAGGGGGGCTCTTCCAAGGATTTTTCACGGACAAAGAACTTTATGCGAGAGGATGCTTCACGGTGGAACGTGTTGATGGAAAAAATAGCGACTAGCACACTTTCGTATCTTGAGGCGCAGATAAAGGCGGGGGCGGACGTCCTCCAGCTATTTGACAGTTGGGCCGGAGTTCTTTCGCCCGAGGAATACCGCGCTTCTGTATTTCCTCACAGCCGCCGTATATTCTCGGAGCTGAAGGCGAGCCTGCCTGCCGGCAGGCAGGTTCCGCTGATTCATTTTGGCACGAATACCGGGCCGTTCCTTGAAAGTCTCTCTGAGGCGGGGGGGGATGTCATCGGTGTGGATCACCGAATCGGTCTGAAAGAAGCCTGGAAAAGGATAGGATCCGGAAAGGCAATACAGGGAAACCTCGACCCAAAACTTTTGTTAGGGGACCTAAAGACACTCGAAAAAGAAACAAAATACCTGCTTACGGAGGTTGCGGGGAGACCCGGGCACATCTTCAATCTTGGGCATGGTGTTCTTCCGG
>JANNFA010000020.1:0-1765 GCA_031379345.1 Candidatus Omnitrophota bacterium
GCGTCCAGAATATTTCCGGATTCATGGGGTTGCCGAAATTAAGGCAGTTGGTGACGGAAATGGGCTGGGCGCCTGAACAAGCGACATTGCGCGCGCTTTCCGCCACAGCGATCTTCGCGCCTTCATAGGGATCTAAATAACAATAGGTTGAATTGCAATCCAGCTTCATCGCGAGGTACTTGTCCGTGTCCTTCACGCGGATGACGGCCGCATCGGAACCCGGCAGAATCACCGTATTCGTGCGCACCATGTGGTCATACTGCTGGTAAATCCATTCTTTGGAAGCGATGGTCGGCGAGTCTAAAAGTTTTAGAAGAGCGGCGTTCAAGTCGCCGGCGGAACCCGCGGACTTGGGGTCATATTTCCGTGTTTCTTTGAGATACGCGGGTTCTTTTTCTTCGCGAACGTAGACCGGCGCTTCATCGGCCAGAGCGCGCGGAGGAATTTCGGCGACCGTGACGCCATTTTCTTTCACCCGCATCATTTTGTCCCCTGTCACGAAACCAATGGGCTCGGCGTGGAGGTCCCATTTCTCAAAGATGCGCTTGGCCTCGGACTCGCGGCCTTTTTTAAGGATGACTAGCATGCGCTCCTGCGATTCAGAAAGCATGATCTCATAAGGGATCATCCCAGTCTCACGCTGAGGCACCTTCGCCACGTCGATCTCGATGCCGGTGTCGCCGCGCGAAGCGGTTTCGCAGGTCGAACAAGTGAGTCCGGCCGCGCCCATGTCCTGGATGGCCACGACGCAGTCGGTTTGCAGAAGCTCGAGCACTGCTTCCAGTAAAAGTTTTTCCATGAAGGGGTCGCCCACCTGAACAGCCGGCCGGTCTTTTTCGGATTCTTCGGAAAGGTCTTTGGAGGCAAACGAGGCGCCGCCCATGCCATCGCGGCCGGTGGCTGAGCCCAGATAGATGACCGGATTTCCCACGCCTTCGGCGCGGGCGCGGGCGATGTCTTCTTTTTTAGCGAGTCCCAACGAAAAGGCATTCACAAGGGGGTTTCCCTCGTAGCTTTCGTCAAAATACACTTCCCCGCCCGCCGTCGGCACCCCGATGCAATTGCCGTAAAAACCGATGCCGGCCGTCACGCCCGTCAAAAGCCGCTTCGTTGTGGCGGCGTTCTCGCCGTCGATCTTCCCGAAACGCAGAGAGTTCATGGAGACGATGGGACGCGCGCCCATGGTGAAAATATCGCGCAAGATACCGCCTACGCCGGTGGCCGCACCTTGAAAAGGCTCGATGGCCGAAGGATGGTTGTGGGATTCCACTTTGAAAGAGACAACGTACCCGTCCCCGATGTCCACGACGCCCGCGTTCTCCTCGCCTGCTTTCACAAGCATTCGCTGCCCATCTTTAGGAAGAAGCTTTAGCACGTTCTTAGAGTTTTTATACGAGCAGTGCTCACTCCACATCACGCTGAAAATCCCGAGCTCCGTGATATTGGGCTCGCGGCCGAGTATCTGCTTGATACGCCCGTATTCCTCCGGCGTGATGCCGTGTTTGGCGATGATATCAGGCGTTATTTCTATTTCAGTCATCATTTGAATGTCCTTTGCGCCCGGGTCCTGCCGCTCGTCAGCCCCTAAAATGCTCGTGATTCTCGACTCGCATTTTGGGGCGCCCCGCCTCGCGTCACCCGTGCGCTAATTACTGAGAATTGACTCGAATATTTTTATGCCGTCCACGGAGCCTAGCGCCTGCTCGGACGCTCTCTCAGGATGCGGCATCATGCCGAATACGTTTCTTTTTTTGTTACAAATTCC
>JANNFA010000049.1:0-3807 GCA_031379345.1 Candidatus Omnitrophota bacterium
TCGGTGGCCTCGAATTGCGTCGCGGCTCCCCAGTGTTTTTTGCCTTTGATGAGATAAGACGTGCGATAAAAACCGTGCATCTGGTCATTCAGCTCACCGTCAAACTCAAGCTCCAGCCGGAAACCTTTTCCCGGCTTGAGACGCTCCTTAAAATGGAATGTGACCGTCTCAAACTTGGCATTGTATTCAATACGGGAAGTTTTTAGCGGGGTCTTGCCCAAAGAACGGTGAGACAGCGCCGCCGATCTTATCTTCAAGTCCACCGCATGCAATGTGAGGCTAGTTGACGCCATGAGAAGATCAAGCTCGAGCGTTTCAAAAGCCTTAAACGTGAATTTTTTCAGATTCGGCTCGATCGTGAGGTCGTAAAGAATGGGCTGAACCTGTTTACCTAAACGGTAGGGATTATTTTTCATTTTTTACCTTATTCATGCATAAAAAAGGACACGTCAGGGTCACCGACGTGTCCTTTTTGTGAATCTTCTTTATGCTGTCAGTTTTCCGCCCTGGATGCGAGTGCAAACATCTGCCTGGACCTGGATAAAACCCTGGCCTTTGCAAGCATTTTTTCCGGCGCAGGAATAACCCTGGCCGCCACAGTCACCAGTGCCCTTGCAAGCATTGATTCCGTAGCAAGGCACATTGTCCGCCGCCCGCGCATTCGTCGCCGCAACCGTGGTCGCCATCGTCATGAGTCCCGCAATCGATGCCGCGAGTAACGCTTTCTTCCTGTTTGAAGTTGCCATATTTTCTCCTTTTGGTTAAAAAAGTTATTTCTTTTCGATGCCTTCTACTTCAAGATTGATTTCAATCTCTTCCCCAAGCATCAGACCACCCTTATCGAGCACCTGGTTATAAACCATGCCGAAGTCCTTGCGGTTGATCTTTGTGGTCGCGGTGAAGGCTGCGCGTGTGTTCCCCCACGGATCATCAGCGACGCCCGCAATGATCACGTCTAGAACGATCGGTTTTTCAATACCATGCATCTTCAGCATACCTTCGACCTTTGCACCGGTCTCCGTGGCTTCTTTTACTCCTGTTGTCCTGAACTCAATAGTCGGAAATTTCTCTACGTCGAAGAAATCTGAGCCTCTCAGATGCTTATCACGCCCCTCAACATTGGTATCAATGCTGGCGCTCTGAATGACGCCCGAAGCACCCCAAGTCTCAGGTTTGCCGGCCTCATACTGAATCGTCCCTTCGAATTTGTTGAACTGGCCCTGGGTCTTGGACAGGATATGTTTGATTTTAAACGAAACCGTGGAATGATCCAGGTCCACGGAATACGTGGCCGCCCAGGTTGGCGATGAGAGGAAGAAGGTTGAAAACACCACGACAAATAATTTCTTCATGCGAAATCTCCTTTTTAAAAAAAATCGATTAGACTAGTTTATTAAAACATCTACCAAATAGCAAGAAAGTATGATAAATCTTAACTCATGACAAGCCCTGCGAGAGAGCCCCAGGAGAGACGGGAAGCCAGGCGGCGGCCCATTTTTATCCCGATTGTCTGTCGCGAGCTTACTGAGGGGAAGGCCCTCGGCCCTAGCATCCAGTTCACCCTTCAGAATATGAGCGAAGAAGGGATCGGTTTCCGTTCGAAGACCATTTACCCCATGGACATGCAGCTGCAGGCCGAGATATATCTCCCGACGCGCAAGCAGCCTATAACGCCTGTCCTAAAGATAGAGCGGGTTGATTCGGCTATCGGATCCTCAACATACTTTATCGGAGCGGCTTTTGAGAAGATAGAGGCTGAAGAAGTAAAAGCCATCCTCGAATGCCTCGACAGTCTAGACCTATACAAGATTCTGGACGAAGCCCAAAAGATCGGGGCATCGGATATCCACCTTACTGTCGGTCATCCGGCTGTGTTCCGTCTTCGAGGGCGAATGAGCCAGATGAAATCCAAGGCCATCGAGGAAGGCCAGGTCCGCGCGATGCTTTACCCCCTGCTAAACGAGATGCAGGTCGATATTTTCGAAAAAACCAAAGAACTTGATTTTGCCTTCTCACCGAACCTCGACACGCGCTATCGCGTGAATATGCACATGCAGCGCGGATTCACTGAGGCTGCGCTTCGAAACATCCCGTCCAAAGTCCCTGACTTTAAACGACTGGGACTTCCTGAAGAGCAGCTTCAGCGCATCTGCCAGGAAAAGGCAGGTCTTATGCTGATTTCGGGGAAAACAGGCGCCGGAAAAACAACCACTCTCACGGCGATGATCGATTACGTGAACCGAAACCTGGAAAAAGTACTTATTACCGTCGAGGATCCCATCGAGTACATCCATAGCAGCCAAAAGAGCGTCATCAAACAACGCGAACTCGGCAGCGACACGCAGTCTTATGCGGAAGCGCTCAAACACACCTTGCGCCAGGACCCTGACATCATCGTTGTGAGCGAGCTTTTGGACGCGGAAGCGGTGCGCGCTGCGATGCGCGCGGCCGAGACCGGACATCTGGTCATCTCCACCATCCATGCGCCAGACTCGTCGCAGACCATCGAGCGCATCCTGAACATGTTCCCGCCCGAGCACTCCAATAGCGTCGGTCAACAGCTTTCCACGTGTCTCCTGGGCATCATGTACCAGGTGCTCGTGCCGGACAGAAAAGAAAACTTGGTGGCAGCCACCGAGATGCTCGTGTGCAACAACGCCATTCG
Source organism: Candidatus Omnitrophota bacterium (assembly GCA_031379345.1). Classification (GTDB taxonomy): domain Bacteria; phylum Omnitrophota; class Gorgyraeia; order 2-02-FULL-51-18; family 2-02-FULL-51-18; genus JAHFFM01. The sequence goes on from JANNFA010000049.1 coordinate 2,666, forward strand.
CTCCTCTATCCGCGAGGGCCGCTATTCTCAGATCGGTTTCGCCATTCAGACGGGAGGCGCGCTAGGGATGTACTCACTCGAGACCTGCCTTCGGAAACTCGTCGAGAACAACATCATCGACGAAAAGACCGCTGCAGAACACACCCGCATCGCCTAAATCAGGCTTGTTACTTTTTGCATGGTTTGTTGAGGACTTCGTGGATGGCGGATAGAAGCTCGGAAAAATCCTTGGATTTTCCGACCACTTTAACACCGTCGATGGAAGGTTTCTTTGTTGGGTGCGGTGCGCGAAGCCCGGTGAGAAAAATAATCGGGATGTTTTTTGTGTCCGGGTCGTTGATTAGCAGGGAACGTGTTTCGGTGCCCCCGACCCCGGGCATCATGATGTCGAGCAGGATCAGGTCCGGCTTTAGTGCGCGTGCTTTTTCGAGAGCGCTCCCCCCATCGTAGACAGCGGCCGTCTGGAAACCTTCCACGCGTAGTCTCTTTTCCAAGAGCCCTACGTAATCCTTAAAATCATCGACAATGAGAATCATGCTCGGCATTTTAGCATAGCTCAATGATACAACCAACGGTAAAGGCTTCGAATAAGACCTTCGTTCGAAACGAAAGGCCGGAGCGCGCCCTGGAACGGGGAATCATAGAGACGACCTGCGATCGAACTGGCAAGACGTTGCCGCCGAAAGCGCCGGCGGTGGCGCACGCGATAAGAACAGGGATCACCTTCCGCAAGACAGACAGATAAAAGACGGGCTGAATCGATCGCGTGCTTCATGCCAAAACCCAAGAACGGAAATGTCGCCATCTTTGCGTCCCCGACGGCAAACTCGTTCTCTACGTAACCGTAAAAGATGCGCCCCGTCCCTTTGAGGTCGCCAGAGATCTCTACACCCGACTCTTTACGCACATATTCCTTGAGTCCGGCCCTGTCGCCAAAGCGATCCCGCTTTATAATAAAAGCAATATGCGAATCGTTTTCTGGCGTCGGGCTGATACCGAGGCAGAGGCCCCGACCATAATGCATCTGAAGTTCATCCATGGGTGCTTTTTCGCGGGTCTGAAACCCGATCCATTCTCCTTCCTGCGCGGCGCCAGTCGCGTTCACAGTCATCTCCAAGGACCCCGTCTCTGGCAGGCCGGGC
>JANNFA010000080.1:0-4509 GCA_031379345.1 Candidatus Omnitrophota bacterium
CTAAAGACAGACATGATCCACTATTCTCACCGTGACTTGAGCGATTATCTGCGAAGCCTCAACACCCACACCACGCTCGAGGCCAGAAAATGGTTTTTGACGGGCCGAAAGATGACGCTGGCAAAAGCCCTCTGGCGCGCCTTCCAACGCACCTATTATCTACGGCTTTTCCGGCGGCAAAGCTACAAGGACGGGGTCTACGGTCTTGCGGTGGCTTACTTCAGCGGCATGTACCAGATCGTGAGCTATCTGAAGTACCGGGAGATGGTTCTGGCTGCCCGTAAAACTTCTTCCCGATCTCAATAGCCGGCCGGTCATTCTCCCGCCGCCACTGGCTGGAATCTCTTAAAGAATACGCACAGCCGCAATATTCCTGCTTATAAAAATTCTCTTCCTTGGCGATCTCGTACATACGTGACGAGCCGTTCTCTTTGCGCCAATTGTAACCCCAATAGGTGATTCCCGGAAAAAGCGCCGCCGCCCGCTCACCCGCTTTCGTGACCTGGTCAAAATCCTTCCACCGTGAAATTCCCAGACAACTCGTGATGGTCTTGAAACCATTCTGATGGGCATACTCGGCCGTCTTCACAAAGCGCATCTCGAAGCACATCCCGCAGCGCTCGCCGCGCTCCGGGTCGTCCTCATGACCCTTCATCTGGTCATACCAGCGTTCCGGGTCATAGTCGGCGTCCACGAAAGGAATTCCCATCTTCTCGGCATAACGGATGTTCTCGCTCTTGCGGATGTCATACTCGACGCGGGGATGGATATTGGGATTGTAAAAAAAGATCGTGAGTTCGATACCCATCTTATGGATATCCTGCATCACCGACCCTGAACAGGGCGCGCAGCAGGAATGGAGCAGGACTTTATTCTTCGTCGGGCTCAAGCGTCGATGGAAATTGTGTGTCCGTCACCAGCTCGCCCGTCAGGCCCTTCAAACCGAAACCGGGGCCGCTCTCGGGACTGCCGGCAAAGATCTCCGGCGTGACGATCGCGTCGATACGGAATATCTCTTGGTCGATCACTCCGTCGGTTGACGCTCCGTAGACAAATAGAAGCTCAAGGTTATAGTTCCCATTATTCACAAGAGCGTTCGGGTGCACCACATCGCGCAAGCCTCTTAGCCTGAATCCGGGCGCATCGAATACCTCGCCGGCGTCATTGATGGGCAGGAAATATCCCGTCAGCATGCGGTCTGAGCCATATTGATCGCTGAAAGACGCGGGATGGACCGAATTGTTCCTGAAGAAATTAATACCTTCCAACGTGTCGAGGTCCGCCAAGCCCGCGCTTGAAGCAAAACCGGCTGTCTGGGCACGGTCCGAATCACTCGTTACAAAACTCAGGTTTCCGTTCACAGCCGTTTGAGAAGGTTGGGTCGCAGGGTGGATAGACGCGACGACCTCCTCGTTTGCCCCCCCGAGGCCGTACACAATGGCTGTCAGTTCTTCCTCGCGTCCCTGAAGCCAGAAGTCTCCCTGGTCCGAAGAGGCGCGGAACGGATCTGAATAGAGCTCGCCAAAAATAATCGTCCCGACATTACTTAGATCCGCCTGGTTCTCCTGGATGGGCGACATGAATATCGCGAGCATTTCCCTTGGATACAGGCCCGTCTCTGTGTCAAATCCCTCGGACAGGGGGTGATGCTCATGCACGATGTATTGTCCGAATTGGCCGCCCACATCTAATCCGGTGAGCTCCTCATTGGTCACCACGTTCAAATAATCATTCCACGGAAGATCGCGGAACGAACCGTCTGCTGGGGTCAAGGGCCGGTTGAACTGCGTAAAAAAGAACACGCTCGTGATACCGTTCTGGTACGCGCCTTCACGGAGCGTCAGCGAAAGGAATCCGATGGAACTGTCTGAAGTCTGCGTGATGTATTGGTCGACGCGCACGCGGTTGCCGTGGACGTCTGTGAAGACCTTGCCTGTCTGGGCATCTTCGGTCTTTGCTAATCCCGCATCAGCCTGCTCGGATGCCTGAGAGTCCAAACTGTCATTCACGACGTCGAGGATGATGCGTTTGTCGTTCTCTGTAATGGCAGGCTCCGTGCCACCACCTGTTTCTCCGCCACCGGTAGCCCCCCCGCCTGTCTGGCCGCCCGCATTCGCACCGTTTGTCGAGGAGGTCGTACCTTGTTGGGAGATTTCGTTGTTTTCGCCCGTAATATTTTGATTCACAAGCCTGTCGATAAGCGCGTCGCTTAAATTATACTTCGAAAGACTGTCGGCAAAACCGGCCAGACCCGCGGCAGGCGGCGCGGGAGGACTAAGCGGGATCTCTTCGATGCCAAACTGCTGGCTCGCACCGCCCAAGGATTCCCATTGATTGATGAATTCTTTTTGTTCTTCGGGGGTGAGTCCTTTGGGCTGTTCCAGCTTGCCGTCCTCGGACGCATGCGAAAGCGAGTGATGCGGCACCAGGAGCGACTCCCCCGAAAAAATATTTTTGAGGAGAACGCCGCCGTCGCTCTTGTCGACATAGAGCTCGCTCATCAGTTTGTCTTGAATCTTACCGACCATCAAATAAAAAAGCGTGCCGCGCACGACCGCCACGGCCGTCGGCGTCGTCACTTCGAAGGAAGAACCCTTCTTGAGATTCGGCAGGCTTACCTTAAGCTTGCCATCTTGAAGGGTAAGCTTCGTCGATTCCGACTTGTTGGCTTCGCTCTTCAGCGCTTCGGTGATCAAGAGGAGGCTGTTCGGTTCAACGAATATTTGGGACTTCCCGATCACGAGATGACAGAGCCCCTCACCCGTCCTCACGACATCTCCCTGCGCCAGCTCCTCTTTTTCGACAAGAGACTCGAATGCGCCTTTTCCGCCGCGTTGGACGAAGGCCTGGCCGCGCACATTCACGGCCTGAACTTTTAAGGAGGAAGGAGAAGCGGCACCCAACGGCGCTGACACGGAAGAATTCTGCACACCCGGCGCCGGGGCAGGCAGCGGGGAGGTCTCTGCAAAAAGAATGACTGGATAAAACACCGCGACCGAAATGATTGCGGCTATGTTTTTGTGATATTTCATTGGCTCGTATTATACCCTACTTAACGGTGTTGTCAAAATAGTTGGTTTAGCGCCCAAACCGCGTTATAATGTCGCGCATGATACTACGCCGCTTCCGCTGGCTCCCATTGCTTAGTCTGTTCGCGGTCTTTTTTACGTCCGCTGCCTCCGCCGAAGACAAAAGTCCTTTCTTCTGTACTCTGCAGGGAGAAGCTCTGGGCGGCTACTCCGACATCGAAGGCCGCGACGGCGAATTCAGCAGCCTCGACAATTGGCTTTTTTCTCCCAGCTGGAAATTAAGCGATAAACTTTTTTTTATCAATTCCTACAATGGTTCCTACAACCGCTCCGCCCAGGTCGTTGCGCAGGAAGAAGGCGGCCGCCAGACAGACACGACGCAGACCCATAGTCTCAATACGTCCCTTAAATATTTTATGGACGACAAATGGTCTCTGCGCCCGTTTTTTTTCGCGGACTGGGTGTTTGTGAACGAAACGCGGGATGAGAGTTTCGGCAACGGTCTCTACGACTATCGTCAATTGGGGGGCGGCCTCGAATCCGCCTGGACACTGTTGAAAACCGACGCACGCGAGGACGAGCTCAAGCTGGGTTTCCGCTATCTCGATCGTGAATACCCAAACTACATTTCCCTGCTTTCCCTGTTCGACCGCAACGCCTCTATCGAGACGAATGAGAAAGACCTCGACGGCTACAAGGTCAACCTAAGCGGTGAAAGCAAGATGAAAGACAGCTGGTCATGGGGCCTGGAAGGGATCTTCTTTTATAAAGACTACACAGACAAGAAAACGATCAACTCGAACAGCATCCGCGACATGAGCAGTACGCGTGAGGATTTTGTCGAATACGTAAACGTCTACGCCTCCCACCCCATCGCCAACGGCTGGAGCTGGCGCCTCGACGGGCAGTTCACCGCCAACCAGAGCAATCTCGATTTTTATGACACGCACAATTCACCCAGCTTCGGCGACGATGACTTCATTCCGGATTACTTTGACTATTATTCTTTCGAGATCAAACCTTCCCTGCTATACGCGAAGGATTGGGCCGAAGAACGCCGTTTCTTTTTTACGCTGGACTACACCTTTAATGCCCTGCTTTATGACGGACGCCGCGCCCAAGATATCGCGGGCCGCTACACCGGCAATGATGAGCGCGACTACACCCACACCATGAGCAGCAAGACAAGCGTGCCCATCAACAAAAATTTTTCTTGGGTCGTCTACGGCAGCTACACCATCGCCGATTCCAACCAGGACTTCGAAAGCCTCTATCTCTACAACTACAACCTCTGGACCGCCGTCACCGGTATTTCCATCAAGTATTGATTCTGCTGTAAAATCAATGAACCATTAACCTGAAGAAAAAACACATTTAGAACTACTAGCCAATTTAAACAAACAAACAGGCAGTCTAGATTTATTCCTAAAAAAGAATTAACAAATATAAATTCGATCGATTATTTATTTAATAGTTTATT
>JANNFA010000125.1:0-4438 GCA_031379345.1 Candidatus Omnitrophota bacterium
CGAACGTTCCAAATCCTCGACGCTCAGTGCGACATGGTCCAATCCCGAGATTCGAATCATAATTTTTCCACGCGCTCCACCTTACGCTTTTTAAATACCCGGTACTCGGTATAACCCGCCGCAAGGGCAAGGTCCCGCGCCTTGTCGTAGTCGCGGCCCACATCGTTTGGATCGTGTGAATCTGAAGAGAACGTGATGGGCACACCGGCGCGGCCGTATATTTTTAGCACCTCCAGCGAAGGATAGATCTCAGCGACGGGTTTGCGAAGGCCCGAGGTGTTGACCTCGACCGTGATGCCTGACTTTTTAAAAACATTTGCCGTTGCCTCCACTTCCCCGGTCAGGTCCGCACTCGCGCGGTGGCCAAACTTCTTCACAAGATCCACATGTCCCAAAATATCAAAGAGTCCTGATTCCGCCGACTTTCTAAGAAGAGCATAATAATCACGGTAGACGGTGTCGACGTCCTTGTCCTTCCATTTCACCTTTTCCTTCGGGTCGGGGTCATCGAAAGCCCAGCGGTCGATGAAATGAATGGAGCCGATGACAAAATCATAGGGATACCCCTCGAGAATTTTCTTGGTCTCTTTCTCAAAACCGGGGATATAGTCCGCTTCCAAGCCCAGCTTGATCGTAAAATCCTTGTACTTAGCCTGAACGCTCTCCACCATTTTGTGATACAGGGGCAGCTGGGAAATATTCATCGTGTAGCGCGCGTCTTCGTGGGAAACAAGCGGCGCATGGTCGGAAAATCCTATCTCGGAAAGGCCGACGCGTTTGGCCTGGGCCACGTACTCCTCCGGCTCTCCGACCGCGTGGCCGCAAAGCGGTGTATGCATGTGATAATCAACTTTGGGAAGCATTTTAAGCGAACCTTTCGGGGGACAGCGCTTTCATCAGCCTATTATCCCTCTTTTTGCCCAAAATGGCATCCGCAGCGAGACGGCCTACCGAAAAACAGGTAGTCACCCCGTGGCCGCCGAGACCGGCAACCCAAAAAAAACCCTCACAGCGCGCGTCCTCGCCGATGATAAAACGGCCGTCGGGCGCCATCGTACGCAATCCGGATCTAGCCTCTCCGAGTGAAAGGTTTCCAAGAGTTCGCGAAAAACGGCTCAATTTTTTCTTTAGCAGTCGTTTCATCATCGGATCTACCTTTTCACTGCGATCCCCGCGTTTTTCGGCCGCCCGGTCGCAAGGACTGAGGAGCAGGCCTTGCGGCGCCGGGCGAAAATAAAAGTCGTGAGAGACGTCCCAGACAAATGGCCATTTTGAAAATCTGGGATCTTGAAGCTGGGAGCCGGGCGAAAGAAAAAGGTGGCGCCGATAGGGCACGAGCGGTAAAGAAGCTGCTCCTGCTTTCTTCGCCACCCAGCCAGCCCAGGCACCGGCCGCATTCACAATTTTTTTAGAGAATATCTTCTTTCCGCCCGCTTGCACTAAAAATCCGCCGGCTACTTTCCGCACATCCTCAAGCGCCCAGCCACGAAGTACTTGAATGCCATATTTTTTCAGGCTTTTGACAAATCCCTCTAGAAGCGGTGCTAATTCTAATGTCGCATCGGAAGGACAGAATAGGCCACGCGAAAAATCACCATTTTTCAGGATGCTGACTTTTTTCTCGGCCTCGCGATGGGACAGCCAGCGCGCTTCTACGCCCACACGTGACAGTGTGCGGGCGATGCGCCCAAGTTCGGCAACTTGGGGGCCTTTGGCCAGCAAAAGCGAGCCTTGCTGCTTCAATTTGAGATCCTTCCAGCCATTGCCGCTCAATTTTTTAAAATATCCGCAGCTCTCCTTGGCCAGCTCCGCCAGAATAGGGTCGGGAACCGCCTGCCGCAGCATTCCGGCATTGCGGCCCGAAGAATGTCCGCCTAGGTCCTTCTCCTGTTCGAGTACGAGAACGGATGTCTCGCCGCTTTTTCCGAGAAAATAGGCGGTCGAGAGCCCAGCGACGCCGCCGCCAATGATGAGAATTTCCGTTTTAACCAATCTTTCCTTTCACAAAAAGCTCCATAAGCCGGTGGCCCTCTTTGACCAGAAGGCCTGATTTTTTTGCCGAGGACTCACTGAATTTCCGCGCAGCGGATCCCTGCCCGTCCGGCAGGCGGGCGCCGAGCTTTTTGGCGGATTCACTAGAATAGATAAGGAATGGCACGGCATCCGTGGAATGAGTGCGTGTCTCAACACAAGTGTAGTGATCTGGGACGAGAAGCACTTTGTAAGCGGCGACATTCTTCAACTTCTTGCGCAACGTCCCCAGAACGAGCCGGTCGACATCCTCGATGGCTTTCACTTTTAGTTTCGCATCTCCGATATGTCCGGCCTCATCGGTGGATTCGATGTGGATGGCCACGAAGTCATCCTTTTTTAGCGCCGCAGCCGCATATTCGGCTTTACCTTTGTAGTTGGTGTCAAAAAAACCTGTCACGCCCGGCACGTGGATTACCTTGAGTCCCGCATGAGACGCGATACCCTTCAATAGGTCCACTGCCGTGATGACACCGCCGCTCAGACCGAATCGCCGGGAGTAGGTCGGAAAATCAGGCGCGAAACCCTGCCCCCACAGCCAGATACTGTTCGCAGAAGAAAGTCTTTTTTTACGGCGTTCTAGATTGACCGGATGCGAGGCCAGAAAGTCGCGGGAAAAAGACATGAGGTTGTTTAGCAGAGCCGCTTCTTTTCCCTTCGGCAGATACTTCCGGAAAGGACGGCCCATGATGTCATGCGGGGGCGCACAATGCACTTTTGAAAGACCAAGAGCGGCATTTTTAATGATAAGAAGATGGCGGTAACCCGTGCCCTTGCCCGCGTAAAACCGGATCTTGCCGGGGAATTTTTTCTCCGCGAGACGACCGAACGCCTTGATAAGAATACGCGCTTCTTTAAGAGGGATATGGCCCGCACTGAAATCCTGAAGCTTTTCCCTTTCAAGCGTCACAAGATTACAGCGGAAGGCGAGGTCACGCTTTCCCAACCGAATCCCGTGCACGGCTGCTTCCAAGGGGCCGCGCCCGCTAAAATAACGACGCGGGTCGTAGCCGAACACGCTCATACTGCCGATGTCTGTTCCGGGAATAAAACCCTTGGGAATGGTGTGTGTGAGGCCAACGACGCCGTGGGAGGCGAAATAGTCCATATTCGGCGTACGCGCCGCCTCGAGCGGTGTCTTTCCATTCAACGCTTTCACGGGCTTGTCCCCCATCCCGTCGGGGATGATGAGAACGTACTTCAAGCGATGAGTTCCTCGAGGGCTTTCAGCAGTTTGCGCCGGTCGGCCGCGCTGCGGCCAATACTGCAACCCGCCGAATTGTGGTGCCCGCCGCCGCCGAAACGCTGCGCCACCATGGCGACATGAATTCCTTTGCGCGAACGAAGACTCACGCGGTAATTGCCGCGTTCGGTCTGCCGGAGCAGCGCCGCGATCTTAACCCCTTCGATGGAGCGCAGGTCATCCGCTACGGAATCTGCATCCGAAAGACCTGCGCCGAAACGCTGAAGATTCCGTTGGCTCACGACGGCCCATGCGACGTTGCCGTCTTTTGAAAATTTTGCGTTCCACATTGCGAAGCCAGACAAGAGGGCCATGGCCCGGCTCTTCACCCAATAGGCTTCCTCGATGAGATGCTGCACGTCGACACCTTTTTTACAAAGACGCGCGCAGATCTCAAAAGTTTTTGAGCGGGTGTTCGAAAAACGAAACGCGCCGGTATCCACGATGATAGAAGTCAAAAGACAGGTTGCGATGGCGGGAGTGATCTCCGCCTTGAGACCGCAGATGAGGTGATAAGCGATCTCGCCCACCGCCGAAGCTTCGGCATCCAACACCTGGATCTTGCCGAATGCATCGCCGAAATCATGATGATCGACCTGGATGGTCGTCTTCGCTTTAAAAAATGCCGAACGCAGAGTCCCCAGCTGTTTTTCCCCGCCGCAGTCCACCGCCACCGCCACATCCATTTTTTCTCGGCACTCTGATTGGACCAGCTCACTTCCGGGAAGGTATTGATAACGTGTCGGCATGGCGTCCTGACAGGTCAGAGAAACCTTTTTACCCATCTGCATGAGCGCTAGACCCAGAGCCAGCATACACCCCAGAGTATCGCCGTCCGGATTCAAATGGGAAACTACCATGACCTTCTTGGCCGAGCGAAGCACGCGGAGAGCGTCTTCAAAACCGGTCTCAAACGATTTTTTCATAACCCCTTTAATTAAAATGACTTACAAAGCTATTAAAGCAAAGACTTTAAGGGTCTCTGGGTAGAATCTCAGCGTATCAAATGGCAGGGTCTAAATCAAGCTCGGTTCGTTATTGAGGCCTATATCTTCCTAATGCTGCGAAGACCATTTTCTATCTTTTTCAAAGTTTCTTTGAAATAAGATAAATCGATGCCGTCAAACCGAGGCCGCTCCTCAAGTTCTTCGACCAGTCTCGCCA
>JANNFA010000193.1:0-3572 GCA_031379345.1 Candidatus Omnitrophota bacterium
ATCCGGAGATGGCCTTGCTCTTGAAGCAGGCAAAAAAAGTGGGGCTCACCGTTCAGTGGATGGGCGGAGACGGTATTTACGAAGCGGCTCTCACACAACTGGCCGGGCCCGGGGCGGCCGAAGGCGTCCATTCGACCATGCTGGGCGTAGACCCGCACTCCATCCCTGAGGCGCAGGACTTTGTCACACGCTATGAAGCGCGTTACGGGGAGATAGGCTCCTTCTCGGCTTATGGATACGATGCGGCGAGCGTCCTGATCGAGGCGGTGCGGCGTGCCGGAAAAAAAGACCGCGAAGCTGTGATCGCCCAGATGAGACAAATGAAGGATTTTCCGGGTATCCTTGGCCCGATTAATTTTAATGAAAAGGGCGATGCGGTCGGCAAGAGTGTCGGCATTTTCAAGGTTGAGAACGGCAAATTTAAGTTCGTGAAAGAAATTAAGCCAGAAACGGCGTGAGTCCGCAGCTCCAGCTCTTCCTTCAGCAGCTCCTAAACGGTCTTACCATCGGCATGATCTACGCGCTCATTGCACTCGGCTATACGATGGTCTATGGCATCCTTCAGCTCATTAATTTCGCGCACGGTGACGTGTTCATGGTCGGGGGCTATCTCGCCCTGACGGCTATCGGGATTGTCGCAGCGCTGGGCACAGGACTGCCGGTCTGGGGTGTGATCCTCTTTGTTTTTTTATTTTCAATGTCCGGTGCGGCGCTTTTGGGTGTTGGCATCGAACGCTTCGCATATCGACCTTTGCGCGGTTCACCAAGGCTGACCGCGCTTATCAGCGCGATCGGCATGTCCTTTGTACTGCAAAATACGGTGATGCTTCTCTACGGCTCTAAAGAGCAAATCATGCCGGACATCCTGCCTCAGTGGCAGATCGATCTTTCGGGAGTCACGGTTTCACTGATCCAGGGGATGATATTGGTCACCGCTGTTTCGCTGATGATTTTTTTAAATCTATTCGTGAAAAAAACTTCGACGGGTCGTGCCATGCGTGCCGTGGCTGAAAACCCGGAGGCGGCTTCGCTCATGGGTGTTTCCGTGGACCGCGTGATACGCTCGACGTTCATGGTCGGCTCGGGTCTCGCCGCGATGGGGGGGACGCTCTTTGCGATGAATTACGGCAGCCTTAATTTTCATGACGGCTATCTTGCGGGCATCAAAGCATTCACAGCCGCGGTGTTCGGAGGGATCGGCTCTATTCCCGGCGCAATGATCGGCGGTATTTTGCTTGGGGTGTTCGAAGGCTTTTGTGCCGGCTATATTTCCTCAGAATGGAAAGACGTGTTTGCGTTCGGACTTCTTGTGGCGTTGCTTCTTTTCCGTCCCTCCGGTATCTTCGGAGACAACGTTCCGGAAAAGGTCTAATAAACATGCTTTCGTCTTCACGGAAAGTCCCGCTTATTCTTGCCCCGTTCGCGTTGATCCCGCTTTTCGATAAGAACACCTATCACCTTGATCTTTTGACGAATGTCGGCATCTACGCGCTTCTGGCGATGGGTCTGAATGTCGTGGTCGGTCTCACAGGTCTTTTGAATCTCGGTTACGCGGCCTTCTTCGCGATCGGAGCCTACTCTTACGCATTGGCGAATCTTCACTGGCACTGGCCCTTCTGGCTTGGCCTTCCTTTCGCGGGCGTGGTCTCGATGTTGTTCGGTTTTTTGATCGGGATCCCGTCTATCCGGGTGCGCGGGGATTATTTGGCGATCACAACACTTGGTTTTGGAGAGATCGTCCGTATTTCTTTCAATAATCTTGACGCATGGACCGGTGGGCCCAATGGGCTTCTCGGGATCGCCCGGCCGAAATTTTTTGGATATGCGTTTTCGGTGAACCCGACCCCTTATTACTACCTAGTGCTCTTGCTGTTGGCGTCAACGGCTTTCCTTTTATTCCGCATGTGTAATTCGAAGATCGGCCGTGCGCTTGTCGCGATCCGTGAAGATGAGCTGGCGGCCTCTTGTATGGGAGTACCGGCGCTCCACGTAAAACTTGTCGCCTTTGGCGTGAGTTCTTTTATTGCGGGCCTTGCGGGCTGTGTTTTTGCGGCGAAACAGACTATCATCACGCCGGACAGTTTTGATTTTGTCCTTTCCGTGCTCATTTTGGCGATGGTGGTTTTGGGCGGATTGGGGAATATCTGGGGCGCGATGCTGGGCGCGCTCGTTCTTGGTACTTTGCCTGAACTTTTGAGGGGTTTTGCCGTATACCGGATGTTGATATTTGGTGTCATCATGATTCTGATGATGATCTTCCGACCGCAGGGCATCCTAGGCAGTCAGATCATTCGCCGTGAACTGCGGCCGAAGGAGAAGGAGGCGCCGCATGGCTCTTCTTGAAGTCAGATCGGTCTCGAAGCGTTTCGGGGGGGTGCAGGCTCTGAAGGGCATGACCCTTACCGTCGAGCGCGGGCAGATCGTGGGATTGATCGGTCCCAACGGTGCAGGAAAGACCTCTTTTTTTAATTGTGTCACGGGTCTGATGAGTATCGATGAGGGAGAGATCCTCTTCGACGATGGCACGCAGACGTTGCATGGACTAGCCAGTCACCGCATTTTAGAAAAGGGCGTGGCGCGCACCTTTCAGAACCTGCGCATTTTTCGCAACATGACGCTCTTGGAGAATGTGGCCGTGGGTTTCCATGCCCGCGCGCGCTCGGGGTTGTGGGATGCGTTGGCACGCACAAAGCGTTTTCATTCAGAGGAAAAGTGGATCCTTCAAAAATCCCTCGAACTCCTGCGCTTTATCGGACTCGAGGCGCTTGGCAACGAGATCGCCGGAAGTCTTCCTTACGGCAGCCAGAAGCGCCTGGAGATCGCCCGGGCTCTTGCCTCAGACCCTAAGCTTTTACTGCTTGATGAGCCGGTGGCCGGCATGAACCCGGTGGAAAAAGAGCAATTGGCGGGTCTCGTGCGCCGCATCCGTGAGCGTGGTGTGGCGATCCTGCTTATCGAACATGATATGAAAGTGGTGATGCCTCTTTCCGAAAAGATCGTGGTGATGGACGAAGGGGAGAAGATCGCGGAAGGGCTTCCTGAGAAGATCAAGAGTGATCCGCGTGTGATACGCGCCTATTTGGGAGAAGAGTAGTGCTTGAACTTCGTCATGTGTACACGCGCTACGGGCCCGTCGAATGTCTGAAAGGTATTTCTCTGACAGTCGATCAGGGTGAGGTGGTGGCGCTTCTGGGGGCCAATGGCGCGGGAAAGACGACCGTTTTGAAGACTATCTCGGGTCTCGTTCGACCCGTGGCTGGTGAGGTGCTTTTTAAAGGAAAGAGCCTCTCACTCGCTTCCCCTGAATCGGTCGTGCGTCTGGGAGTCGCGCACGTGCCCGAGGGGCGAAAAATATTTCAAAAGCTGGATGTCTTAGAAAACTTGGAGCTTGGTGCGTTTACTCGGGATGACCGCGGCGGCATCCAGAAGGACATGGAGAATATTTTTACGCTCTTCCCGGCTCTGCGACAGCGGTTGCAGCAAAAGGCGGGGACGCTTTCGGGAGGGGAACAGCAGATGCTGGCGATCGGCCGCGCGCTTATGTCGCGTCCCTCTGTGCTTTTACTGGATGA
>JANNFA010000203.1:0-2319 GCA_031379345.1 Candidatus Omnitrophota bacterium
AAAGGTATCTTACAGCTCAAGAGATCGCAGATCATCCGTATCCGCCGCAACGTCAAGCCCGTCTCTTAACACGTGTCCAAAAAATATGTCCTGAAAAACGAAGCGGCCTCCACACCGCTTTCGATCGCTTACGAAGAAGAGCTCAACCCTTCGCAGTGGGACGTGGTGCGCAATGCCGACGGTCCTGCGCTCGTCCTGGCGGGAGCGGGAAGCGGGAAGACGCGCACTCTGGTCTATCGAGTCGCCTATCTACTCGAAAAAGGGGCGCATCCGGAGGAGATTCTGCTTGTCACATTCACAAACAAAGCCTCCCAGGAAATGCGTAATCGTGTCGAGTTGCTCCTCAAAACAAAATCCAAAGGTCTCTGGTGCGGCACCTTCCACCACATCGCCAATCGCGTGCTGCGCTCTTATGGGAAGCCGCTGGGACTGGAGCCTGATTTTGGAATTTTGGACGAGGAGGACAGTCGCGATCTTTTGAAGGCTTGCCTCAAATCCCTTGAGAACGAGGCGGGTGCGGGCGTAAAGCTGCCGAAGCCTGGCGTCATGCAGTCGCTCCTTAGTTTTTCAGTCAACTCCAAAAAAAACATCGCCCAGACCGTCGCACAAAACTACCCGTATCTGATACAATTTACCGCTTTTTTTGAAAAACTTCGAAAGCTTTACGAAGACCGGAAAAGAAAAACAAAAAGCCTGGACTACGATGATCTGCTGGTCTGGTGGCTGGAGCTCTTGAAGCGCTCCGGTCAAGTGCGTGAAAATCTTGCCTCCCGTTTCCGCTTTGTTTTGGTTGACGAGTATCAAGATACAAATAAGCTTCAGCACGAGATCATGACGATCCTTTCGGAGCGGCACCGGAATCTGCTTGTGGTTGGAGACGATGCTCAGTCGATCTATTCGTTCCGCGCGGCCACAATACGCAACATCCTGGACTTTCCTAAAGATTTCCCTGACAGCCGGGTTTTTCGTCTTGAAACAAACTACCGCTCGACGGGCGCCATTCTCGCCATGGCCAACCAAAGCATCAGCCAGAATCGCCAACAGTTTCCCAAGAAACTTAAAAGCGTACGCGAGAAAGGCTCTCTTCCACAAATGGTCCGCGTCCGCGACGCGAGGCAAGAGGCCGGCTTCATTGCCCAGCGCATCCTTGAATTGCGCGGGGAGGGAACGGGCCTTTCGGACGTTGCCGTCCTTTTTCGCGCTCATTACCAAGCAGCCGAGCTTGAAATGGAACTGGCCAAGCGGGGGATAGACTACGTCGTCCGGGGCGGTATCCGGTTCTTCGAGCAAGCGCATGTGAAGGATGTGTTGGCTTATCTTCGTATTGTCGCCAACCCGATGGATGAGATAGCCTGGATACGCGCGCTGATGCTCCAACCGGGCATTGGAATGGGTTATGCGGACCGGATTTTCCAAAAGGTGGAACAAGTCTCCGGCGACCCGGCGCGTGTCCTTTCGGAAGCGTTCGGCGCAGACCTTCCCTCACGCGTGCGTCAGGGCTTCTCACAATTCAAGGCTATTTTGAACAAGTTGGTCGACCCGGAAAAACAGGACAAACCGGAACTCCTCCTGGAAGAAGTGCTTGAGCGCGGGTACTCAAAACATCTACTGCTTAACTTTGAGAATGCCCGAGACCGCCTAGAAGACCTTCGTCAGCTTGTCAACTTCGCTCATTCCTATAAAGGTCTGAAAGATTTTCTTGCCGACGTCATGCTGCGCGAAGGTTTCCGGGGAGAGACGTTTGTGGAGGCCGGAGCCGAACGCGATGAGGAGGCTCCCTTGGTTCTTTCCACCATTCATCAAGCCAAGGGCCTGGAATGGAAGGCTGTTTTTGTGATCGGTTTATCCGAAGGGCAGTTCCCGCATTTAAAAGCGCTTGGTTCTGAGGAATCGCTGGAAGAAGAAAGGCGTCTTTTCTACGTCGCTTCCACGCGCGCCAAAGACCATTTATTCCTGACTCACCCTATGATGCGCTATGATTCACAGGCGGGAATGGTGATCAGCCGGCCTTCCATTTTTATCCTAGAGCTTTCCTCGGATCTGTATGAGGAGGTCGAGGTGGAGGAGGGTCAGACAAAAGAAACGATCTATATCGAGGATGACAAGGATCGGTATGAAGACCCCTAGGGGCGCTCTTGGAGCTATTTTTTTAGTCGTGCTTGTGGATCTACTCGGATTCGGGATTGTGCTGCCGCTTTTGCCTTACTATGCCGCTCGTTTTGCGGCCGCACCTTTGGCGGTGGGGTTTCTTTACAGCATCTACTCTTTTGCACAGCTTGGTTTTTCGCCTCTTTGGGGAGCCTGGTCGGACAAGATCGG
>JANNFA010000220.1:0-4277 GCA_031379345.1 Candidatus Omnitrophota bacterium
TAACAAGCGGCACTCACACCTGCGCTCTCTCTAACTCCGGCAAGACTTATTGTTGGGGCTATGCGTTTGTCGGCAAGTTGGGCGACAATCAAGACACCACTAATCGCGACACCCCCGTCCTCGTCGAAGACGGAGCCACCACCCACACCCCCACAGCTCTCTTGGATGGAGCCGGAACCTTCGGAGGCAACACCGCCTGGAGCTTCTATAAGTTAACGTTCGGGGATGGCACAGGAACTACTTCTTCTACTGCCTCAGGGTCAGGTGGCATTACTGTAGACAGCATCCTAACCATCGCCCTAAACCAAACCTTCGATGCTCAAGGAAAGACAGTGACCTTGACTGGTTCAGGCACACCCTTTGTGGCGACAGGAACATTTACTCCGGCCACTTCTACGATCAACTATATCGGCTCAGCGGCGACTACGGTCGTAGGAACGACCTACTACAACATGGGAGTGGGTACGACATTGGATACGGGAACCGGAGTGACTTACACGCTCGGAGATAACACGATAGTCGGTTCCGTGTTGACCATCGGAAACGCCTCCTCGACAAATACGGATTCACTTTCGATCGGGTCTAATATTTTAACGCTGAAGGGCTCGGGGACACCTATGGTAATAACCACCAAAGGCTCTTACTCCGGAGTCAGCGGGACAACGCGCTACAAAGGCACCTCGACAACGGACATTACGAGCGCAACCTATGGAATACTTGAGATCATCCCCGCTGTGGCTGTAACGCATCGTTTTCCAGCCTCCATCTCGATCAATGGCGGGAGTCTTGTCATTGGCGATGGAACCAACGCGGTTACAGCTGATCTAGCTACGAACAACGCAGGCATCAATCTAACGGGTG
The DNA here is from genome assembly GCA_031379345.1 of Candidatus Omnitrophota bacterium. Lineage (GTDB taxonomy): Bacteria > Omnitrophota > Gorgyraeia > 2-02-FULL-51-18 > 2-02-FULL-51-18 > JAHFFM01. The sequence goes on from JANNFA010000220.1 coordinate 862, forward strand.
CCACGCCATTGACCATTAATGCCAATGCGATCTTCACGAAGGCAGCTTCTGGCGCCATTTTCTTCAACGCAACCGGGTCATCGACTGTGGTGACGGACAATACCGCAACAAAGCAAGATTTAGGAAATGTTACGTTTTTTGGCGCGGGTGGTTCTTCAATCGGTTTGGGGTCGTCCATCAAATTGACAAGCGCTTCTATTGTTACTACGTCTCTTAATTTAAATGGCACAAATACTATGACAGTTACGGGGTCTGGCACAGGAGGCAGTCGACCTTTTCAGATTAGTGCTGGAACCTTCACTCCCTCCACCGGAACGATTGAATACACAGGCACTGGTGCCACCGAGATAGAATCCACAACGTATAACCATCTTACCTTGGACCCAGCCAGCGGAACGCCGACCTATACGCTGGGAACGGCCGGAACGCAAACCATCCGCACTGATGGCACTTTAATTCTAAGCGCCGACTCGACCGTTGCCGCCAATACGTGGAACCCAGCCTTAGACATTCGCGGAGACATGACTTTAAACACCGGAGCCGTTTACACAAAGGGCTCAGGCACCACGACCTTCAAGAAGGGCGGGACGCAGACGCTGACGGATTCGACCGCGGCCAAACAGGACTTGGGAAATGTGCAGGTCTCCGTGAATTCCACAAACACCACTGTCAATCTTGGCTCGTCAGTGAAATTAACCAATCTCACTATTGATGCGTCTCAAATCATGAGCGCTAACGGAGCCAATACCATTTCTTGTCTTGGCAACTGGACCAACAACGGCACGTTCACTCCGTCGACGGGGACGGTGAGCTTGGCCGGAACGGGCGCGCAAACCCTGGCTGGAAGCACGAATTTCTACAACTTAAGCGCCACCGCCGCGGCCGCACGCACGATCAATTTTACAGCCGGAACTACGCAGTCGATTGCCAGCGGCGGGTCGGTGACATTCAACGGCGCTAGCGGCCAACTTTTGACCTTGGCCTCCACGACACCCGGCACCGAATGGAATCTACAGGCCAACACTGCGATAGCCTCTCAAAATATTCAATACATCAGCGTCTCCGATTGCAACGCCGGACCGTTTGGCACCTATGCGGAAATGCTCGCCTCGGATGGCAGTTCGACGGATGGCAGCAACAACACCAACTGGGATTTTGGCGGCAAGGCGCAAGGGTTTTTGACGTGGTTCTAACGAGGAAAATGTAAAATGGACGGCATGGGAAGAACTAAGTGTTTTTCAACGCCCCCCGTTCCCCCCTCTTTAACAAAGAGGGGGGAGGGGGGAGTTGTAATGATTCTTTTGATGTTCTTTTCCACATCCGCTTGGGCCGTCACCGACACCTATCGTCAGAGTTTCGATTCCATGGAGAATGACATGACGGTCAACGGTAAGGATTCTTGGACGGTCTCCGCCGGAGATCCAGAGAACGCTTTGATCGATTCGGGAACGCTTAAGCTAACGGGCGCTTTGACTCCGGTCAATGTGTCGCGTCCAGAAAGTTACGGAAATCTTTCGCCGACATGGATCGAATATGTGGTGAAAGCCTCGATGGGTGCCGACCAGAGGGACGTTCCCGCCGATGGGATCGCCGCGGTCAACTTCAGCTCGACAGGCAAGATCATGGTCTCGGACGGGGCTAAGGAGGGGGCCAAGTGGATGGATACGGGCAAAACCTTCAGTCCGAACGCTTGGTACCGCATCCTGCTCAAGTTGGATTTTTCGACACACATGTATGATTTTTATTGTGAGGGCGTTTCCAGCCCGCTGTCCCCATTCATCCCGCAGAAACAGAACCTTCATTTCATTGACCCGACAATAAGCACGATGAGCCAGGTCGGTTTTGTCGGTGCCTACAACTTAGAGAGTCAGGCGGATGCGCGGGTGGATGAGGTGGTCGTGCACCATGTGGATAAACTGCAATTCACGAGCTCACCGAGCACTCTTGTGAAGGGCTATGCGACGGGCCCTATCACGGTCCAACTTCAGAGCGCAACCTCCGAGGCGCAGACAGCGTGGAAGGACATGGAGATCGAACTACACGCCTCCACACAGACCGGGGAGTTTTCGCTTGATGCAAACAATTGGGTGCCCGTCTCTTCTGTTATTTTGCCGGAGGGTTCTCAACAAGCCTCTTTCTATTTTAAGGATTTTACGGAAGGTCGGCCCACCATCAGCGCGAATGAATTTCCGGAACGCGGGTGGACCGACGCTACGCAGGAACAGAAGGTCGTCGCCGAAGGGGACTTTTTCGTGGTCTCAGCCGTCACCCCTCAGACCGCGGGCTTACCATTCACATTGCAGATCACTGCGATGGACGGCTCCGGGGGCGTCGACACGACGTATGGAGGCGGTGTGGATGTTTTTGTCCAGTATGTCCAACCGCTGACGGGCAGCAAGGTCATCACTCCCAATGAAGGGACCGCTTTTGTGGCGGGACTGAAAAACATGACTGTCACATATCCAGACGCGGGGACCGTCAAGATCGCGGTGCGTGACAAGAACGACTTTCTTAAAGTTGGGTATTCGGGCGATGTTCTTTTTATGCCGGCCTCTTTTGATGTTTCGGCGAACCCCCTCCAGATCGTCGGAAAGAATTTTCCGGTGACGATCAAGGCACTGGAAAAGGACGGTCAGGTCACCAAAAATTACCAGGGTCCGGCAAAAATGCAGGCGGAGCCTGTCAATCCAGCCTCCACTTCTGGGGTTTTCAACCCTACTTCGTTGCCTGCCGGGGCGTTCGTGAATGGCATCGCCACATTGAACACGAGCTTCAACCGCTGGGGAACCGTGGGGCTTAAAGTAATGGACGAGGCACACCCTGAAAAACTCGGAACAAGCGCGCCGGTCCAATTTGTGCCGAAATCAATTTCCGTGACCGTGAAGCCGCCTTCCAGCACCCGCAATTTTTTCTACACGGGTGAAAGCATGGAGATCTCCCTGTCGGTGCACAACCAGGATGATTTTCCGATCGAGAATTTTCAGGGCACGATGTCTTTGACACCGACGCCTTCCTTTGGCATTCCTTCCCAGTACACGTTTACAGAGGCGGATAAAGGCCAGAAAAAATTCATCGTCCCGGCGGGCGCCGCCGGCAAGTACAAAGTCAAGGCCCAGGACACGTTGAATGACCTGGACGATGAGAGCGACGAGTTCGAAGTCAAAGACGCGACCATCATTGTTTCCAATACCTCCTCACCTGTGGGTGCGACCACGGTCGAGATTCAGCTTGTGGACTCGAAGGGAAGGCGTATCAAGGAAGAGAATGAGATGACACTCACTATCTTAGTCTCAGAAGAAAACGCGAACGGGTCCGTCTTCTTTTCAGAAGCCGGAAAACCGATTCTTTTCAAGAAGGGTCTGGCACGGATCGTCATCGGCGATGGCGAGGCCGAGGTTGTGACGATCTCCGCGGTT
>JANNFA010000231.1:0-3243 GCA_031379345.1 Candidatus Omnitrophota bacterium
CGGTATACCCATGCAAACTCAGGTGCGTAGCGATATTTGGCTAGGTGAATGCCCATTCTGGCGTACCGACGTTGGTGGGCATTCAGTCTTCCAGTATTTAGAAGTTCTTTGACCGCCCCTTCCCAATCTCGCGCAATTCGATCACGCTGGGTATCTCGCTGTTCGGGGTGATACCGATATCCAGCGACAATCCGATTGATTTTGCATACCGGGAAATGAATGGCTATCCGCATCCAGAATTCTGCGTCGGCGACATAACTGTAGTCTTCCCGCCATTCGCCCGCATATTCCAAAGCAGGACGGGTAAAACACGTCCCCGGCTGCGGTATGTACATGAATCGGCCCAGGTACTCAGCCAAGTTGAATTCTCCCTGCACATCCCTGCCTGTAACTTTGGAACTCGAATCAAGATGTTCGACATCGCCATAAACCAATCCAGCGCGTGGGTAACTGGACAGGGCGGCCACTGCCGCGCCAATGGCACCGGGTAGAAAGACATCGTCAGAACTTTGTATGCTTAAAATTTCGCCGCGCGCTCGGCCAATTCCCTTGTTTACGGCATCGACTACGCCCTTATCTGGTTCGCTTCTCCAGGACAGCTCAGGTGCGTTAAAGCCATTCAGCGCGCCGATCGTTTCGTCTTTTGACGCGCCATCCTGAACAATGATTTCGATCGGCCGGTAATCCTGATCAAGGCAGGACTGAATCGTCTCGCGGATGAATTTCCCCTGGTTATAGCTCGGGATGATGATGGATACCAACGGGTGCATCGGGGGCGATGATTTCTAGATCGTATCAAAGAGATGGATTTTGCATTTCACGCCACTTTGTCGGCTTAACGTGATAAAGCAGGTGCGATCAATCATCGGATCGATGTTCTGTATTCCACACACGATTCACAAGCCGCTTGTGCATTGACACATTCAAGCCCAGAACGAGGTACGCCTCGGACTTAGACCCACATTGGAAGACTCTCCTGAGCACCCCTCGGGGAGGTGCAACACCTTGACTGTAACTCTCTTGCCCATAAATCAGGTCATGATCCGCCGCTCGCCTAAGGTCTACTCTCTTTGACACAGGCTGATACATCTTTCAGCCATGCCTCTACCAAAGCCATCTCCTCGACTGGAACAACTCCGGCTTCGATAAATGCTTCATAACAACGGCGCAAATTTCGACCTGCATCGCTCGGCTTGCCGGACAATTGCAAGCCTTCCAGCAACGCACAAATTTTACTGTTGCCGAGATAACCCGGTATCTCTTGCTCGAAATCACGCAGGAGATCGTGAGGGTTGCGCTCCTGAAACATTTCAGGACCGTGAAATACGACGCCATACCCCATCGCCCACAAACAGCGCTGGGCGATAAAGCTGCGCCAGATATCCGTCATGCGGAAACTCACGAAGCTGGGCAAATACAGCAAGGAATACGCCTCTGGAAACCACCAAGTGCTTTGGCTATTGAAGGGACACCATGCGCCGGCGGGCAGATACACACTCTCGTTATCCTGAAAGGTGATTTCCTCATCCAATGCGAGCCGCCAGACCGCATCCACATCTGGCGAACCGTTTGCCAATCCTTGCTGAATGGGTGCGTCGCAGGCTACTGACGCGCCCAGGTTAGGGATCGCGTCAGACGATCGGATCTTTTGCAGCGGGAAGCCGCGTGGCCATATTTGGCGATCCGAGTAGTACTTGTATACGTTTACCCAGCCTGCTCCGGCACACGGCCTCGCTTCAACTCGCAGACTACGGCGTTTCCAAGAAGGCAGGGGCGCATTGTCGTCATCCGTATCGAAGATGACATCCGCGCCATGCATCATTGCCAGCAGGTAACCAATGTTCTTCCGTGCGTAATGGTTTTCTGGAAGCAAAGTGGCTAGCGAATACGGAAGCCGTTGCTGCTCTATCAATCCCAAAAACTCAACATCCGCAGGCCATGAAACCTCGGGAGTTTTTCTATCTCCAGCAACAATGGTGCGCAGGCCGCCCAAAAGGCCTTTTTGCACCATACTCAATACAGACGCCGTGGGTGCCTGAATAGTGGTAATAACGATATTGCTCAACTACCCTCCCGTCGAACCTTAACAACAATAATCGTTGCGGCTGATTTATCTTTAATAAATTGACCAACAACTCAAAGGCAGAGTTCTACTGATGTTTCAAAACTCTAATTAAAAATGTCTGCCCCGACTCCAGATAAATGGATGTGAAGGACGATGCCACCTGGGTCTTCAAAAATTCACTGAGCGCCAAACGACTGCCAATCAATGCGGGAGTGTGACCGGGGTCCTCTACAACGATGACCCCCCCAACTGCCATTTTGGGCGCGACCTTGATCAGCGCAGCGAATACAGCTTCATAGAGATCAACATCGATATTGGCAAGTGCAACCTCGCCCATCTGAGCCGGAAGCTCATCCTCGATGATATTGGCCTTTACGACATCAGCCGTCAACCCGGCCTCCGGATCACAATGAACTTGAATCCTCTGGTTCACAATCTCCAACCCTTCTGTGGCATGGGTTCCTTCCCACATTGCGTCGGCGCTGTCTTTGGCAGCCTGATAGGTAAACCCTTCAAAAACATCGAGAAAAAAACATCTTCTCCTGACGCGTGATTCCTTCATATATGCGAGTGCCACACACGCGCTACTGCCACGGTAACAGCCAATCTCGAGATAGTCGCCTGGCACATTCAAGGTCGCGGATATTGCTTGAATCAAGTTGAGCGAATCACCAGGACCAAAATCAAACTTGCAAAACCCTGCCTCGGTTTGCTCCAAGAACTGGGATTCGATCGTGTTCCGGGCCATATCATCGACATTTGCGTACGACGATGGCGTATAGACTTGAAGCGGATAAAACACACCTTTTCGGTCAACCAACTCTTTTACAAATGGCAACCCCGTTGAATCCGAGTCACATGCGTATACAAAAATCGTCTTACGAATATCGTACTTGTGAATTTCGTCTACGGGACGTTGGTCGCATCTGACCATCGAGAAAGGCTTGGATAGGGATTCTATTTCGCGATCAATCAGAAGCACGATATTGTGGTTGGCCCACTTTTTCCTGACCAGGGAAAATGCAGTTTCCACATCGGAAATTTGAAACTTGGAACTGAATAGTCTGGGGTGCGCTTTTGAAGACGTTCTCAATACTCCCGTCAACTTCGATTCGCCTTTGGAACGACTCACTTCAAGGCCAAACTTTAGAAACATGCGGCGAATAGTCTGTTTAAAA
>JANNFA010000031.1:0-2050 GCA_031379345.1 Candidatus Omnitrophota bacterium
GGCCAATTCGTCCAGATCCTCTGCAGCGGGGATTCTCTGGACCCCTTATTGCCGCGCCCCTTTAGTTTTCTGGAGGCCACTACTACAGACTTCTCCCTTCTCTATCACGTGGTTGGCCAGGGGACTCAATTGATGGGCAAGTTCAAAAAAGGTGACAAGGTCCACGTGCTGGGTCCATTGGGGCGTGGGTTCACTCATTCCGGATTGCGTGCGCAGCAGCTTCTCCTTGTCGGGGGCGGTGTGGGTATCCCGCCTCTCTATCACTTGGCGCGGACACTTGTGAAGGCCGATGTCGCTATAAAGAAAAATATCCATATTTTTCTTGGCGCGCGGCATAAGTCACTCCTCCTTTGTGAAAAAAATTTTAAAAAACTCGGCGTGTCCCTTTATCTATCGACCGACGATGGGTCGAAAGGGAAAAAAGGCTATGTCACCTCGCTTCTTACAGCCCATCTCAAAAAAGACCACACAAAAGCCAGAGTATTTAGCTGCGGGCCGACCCCGATGCTCAAGGCAGTCTCGCTTGTTGCCAGTGAGTTTGGTGTGCCCAATGAGGTGTCCGTCGAAGTGCCGATGGCCTGTGGTTTTGGGGCTTGCCTGGGATGCGCCCTCAAGGTAAAGGGGGACACACCCGGCTCGCATCGCTTCGCCATCGCCTGCACGGAAGGACCTGTGTTTGAGGGCTCGAAAATATTATGGGATTAGATCTTTCTGTCCAGATAGGAAAAATAAAACTGAAGAACCCGGTGCTTGTCGCCTCGGGAACCTTCGGTCACGCCAAAGAGTTTGAGAACTTTTTCGACCTAAAAAAACTAGGCGGCATTGTCACCAAGACAATCACGATTAAACCGCGGCTCGGAAACCCTCCGCCGCGTATCGTCGAAACTCCGGCAGGCATGTTGAACGCGATCGGTCTCCAGAATCCGGGTGTGGAGAAGTTTATTGAGGAAAAACTGCCTTACTTCAGGAAACTGGGCGTGCCTATCATCGTGAGCGTCATGGGTTATAGCGTGGATGAGTTCGTGCAGGTTGTGCAGACGCTTGACCGCGCGGACGGGATAGACGGCTATGAACTCAATCTTTCCTGCCCAAATGTTCCTTACAGTTCTAAGACAGAGGCTCTTTCGCTCGTGAAAATGTTCGCACATGATGATCGCATGATAGAGGAAGTGGTCTCGGCGGTGAGACAGGTCACCGACAAAACCTTGATTGCCAAACTGGGTCCCGATGTGTCTGATGTTCCGAAGATGGCTTTGGCCGCCGAAAAGGCAGGCGCGGACGCAGTGTCTCTCATCAATACATTCATCGCGATGGTCATTGATGTGAAGACACGGAAACCGGTGCTCGCGAACAAGACGGGCGGGCTTTCGGGTCCTTGCATACGCCCTATCGCGGTTCGCATGGTTTGGGAGACGGCAAAAAGAATCAAAATCCCGGTGATTGGCATGGGTGGCATCATGAACGCCGAGCACGCGCTCGAGTTTCTCATCGCGGGCGCCACGGCTGTGCAGGTCGGGACCGCGAACTTTATGAATCCGGAAGCGTCGTCACAGGTGCTCAGCGGGATAGAGGATTTCATGAAAAAGGAGAAATTGAGTTCTATGAAAGAGATCATTCGTTCGGTGAAGAGCTGATGAGCGATAAACTAATCGTCGCATTGGATGTGCCGGATCTGAAGCAGGCTGAGGCAATCGTCGAGAAGATTTCACCGCTCGTGAAGACCTTCAAGATCGGAAAAGAACTTTTTACTTCTGCCGGCCCCGATGCCGTCCGTATGGTGCACGCGTATAAATGCCGTGTGTTCCTTGACCTGAAATTCCACGATATTCCAAATACGGTGGCCTCGGCTTGTGAAGCGGCCGCAAAACTGGGCGTCTTCATGATGAATGTGCATGCACTCGGCGGAAAGACCATGATGGTGAGCGCGGTCCAGGCCGTCCACCAAGCGGCTGTTGGAAAAAAAACCACAGCTCCAAAAATCCTCGGCGTGACTGTCCTGACAAGCATGAAGGATGCAGACTTAAAAGAGGTGGGGATCTCTAAAAAGGTG
>JANNFA010000042.1:0-4087 GCA_031379345.1 Candidatus Omnitrophota bacterium
CGAGCCCAACACCGGCGATGGAGCGGGTATCCTTCTTCAGATTCCACACACCTTTCTTCAAGCCGCCTGTAAAAAGGCCGGTTTTGAGATCCCATCCGCTCAACAGTACGGCGTGGGCATGGTCTCGCTTTCTCCAGACGCCAAGCAGCGCACCGCCTGCGAAAAAATATTCGAACAGATCGTGAAAGAGGAAGGGCAGGCGTTTCTGGGGTGGCGCACGCTGCCCACTAAGAATGAGGCGCTGGGACCTAGCGCTATCGCTTCCGAGCCTTTCATGCGCCAATTATTTATCGGCCGCTCCGCGAAATTGAAGAACGAGCTTGAGTTCGAGAGAAAGCTCTATATCATCCGCCGCCGTGCTGAAAATGAAATACGTTATAGGAACGCGTCCGCCACAAAGTCCGCCATTACACCACCGGTGGATTCGTCCGAAAGCTCGGCCGGATTCGCCGCGCTTTCTGGCGAGCATGGCGGACCCGCCGTGGGCGGGGACTACTTTTATGTCGCGAGCCTTTCCTGCCGGACCATCGTCTATAAAGGCATGCTGATGCCTGAGCAGGTCGAGATGTTCTATCCCGACTTAAATGACCCGGCGGTCGATTCGGCTTTAGCGCTCGTGCATTCCCGTTTTTCTACAAACACATTCCCCAGCTGGGAACGCTCGCACCCCTACCGCTATATCGCGCACAATGGCGAGATCAACACCCTGCGCGGCAACGTGAACTGGATGAAAGCGCGTCAGTCGATGGCTTCCCATGAAGCGTTCGGGGGGGACATAAAAAAATTGATGCCCGTGATCTGCGAAGACGGTTCGGATTCGGCGATGTTCGACAATTGTCTTGAGTTTCTCGTTCTCGGAGGCCGCAAGCTTTCGCATGCGATGATGATGATGATCCCCGAGCCGTGGTCGAACCATGAATCGATGTCGGAAGAGAAAAAAGCTTTTTATGAATACCATGCGAGTCTGATGGAGCCATGGGACGGCCCTGCGTCGATCGCGTTCACCGACGGCGTGCAGATAGGCGCTTGTCTCGACCGCAATGGTCTCAGGCCTTCCCGGTATTACGTCACGAAAGACGGACGGGTCATCATGGCCTCCGAGGTGGGGGTGCTCGACGTTGAACCGGAGAACGTCCTCGAAAAGGGGCGCCTTCAGCCGGGCCGTATGTTCCTTATCGACACCGCGGAGGGCCGCATTGTGTCTGATGAGGAATTAAAACAGAAAATCGCGACAGAACACCCCTACAAACAGTGGCTCAAAGATAATCTTGTGAAACTTGAGGATCTGCCGGAAGCGCCGCATGTGCATTTGCCCGATCATGAGACGATGCTTCTCCGTCAGCAAGTGTTTGGCTATACCTTCGAAGAGCTGCGCATCTTGATGGTGCCGATGGGGCAGGACGGGGTGGAGCCGGTTGGGTCGATGGGCACGGACACGCCGTTGGCCGTCCTCTCGGACAAGCCACAACTTCTTTATAATTATTTCAAACAGCTTTTCGCACAGGTCACGAACCCTCCCATCGATTGTATCCGTGAGGAGATCGTGACTTCCGCCGAGACGACCATTGGCGGAGAGGCGAACCTGCTTCAGCCCACTCCTGAAAGTTGCCGGCAGATAAAATTAAAAAGCCCGGTCCTCACCAACGAGGAATTCGAAAAACTCCGGCATATCCAGAGTCCGCATTTCAAATCGATCACGATTTCGATGTTGTTCAAGGTCTCCGAGGGGGCGAAGGGGATGGAACGCGCGATGGAAGAGGCTTGTAAGAAGGCCAGCCAAGCCATCCAAGACGGTGTCAATCTCATGATCCTTTCCGACCGCGGCGTTTCCAAAGAGTTTGCGCCCATTCCTGCGCTCTTGAGTGTGGCCGGCGTGCACCATCACCTGATCCGGGAGGGAACGAGGACTCATGTGGCGCTGGTGTTGGAGTCGGGAGAACCCCGCGAAGTGCATCACTTTTCACTTTTGATCGGCTACGGCGCGAGTGCGGTGAACCCGTATCTCGCATTCGAGACGCTGGATGATCTGATACGGCAAGGAATCTTAAAGAACATCGACCACAAAACAGCGGTCAAGAATTACGCGAAGGCGGTCACGAAAGGCGTTGTGAAAACGATGTCGAAGATGGGAATTTCCACCATCCAAAGCTATCACGGCGCGCAGATATTCGAGGCCATCGGTTTAAATCAGGTTTTCGTCGATAAATATTTTACATGGACGTCAACGCGCATTGAAGGCGTCGGGCTCGATGTCATCGCTTCCGAAGTACTGAAGAGGCACCATCACGCATTCCCGGACCGGGATGTCCAGGTGCACGCACTCGACCCGGGCGGCCAGTATCAGTGGCGCCGCGAGGGAGAGTTCCATCTTTTCAATCCCGAGACCGTGCACAAGTTGCAACTGGCTTGCCGGACCAACAACTACAAAGCGTTCAAAGAATATTCCCAGGGCGTGGATGACCAGATGCGTCACTGGTGTACCTTGCGCGGTCTTTTAGATTTTAAAGGGGCGAAGGCTATTTCTATCGAGGAAGTGGAACCGGTCGCGGAGATTGTGAAGCGTTTTAAGACCGGCGCCATGTCCTACGGCTCTATTTCCAAGGAAGCGCATGAGTCGCTCGCCATCGCCATGAACCGCATCGGTGGAAAGTCTAATACAGGCGAAGGCGGAGAAGATCCTGCACGCTACGTGAAAGAGGCGAATGGCGACTCTAAGAGCAGCGCCATCAAACAGGTGGCCTCGGGGCGCTTCGGTGTGACGAGCCAATACCTCGTGAACGCGCGCGAGCTCCAGATCAAGATGGCTCAAGGAGCGAAACCGGGCGAGGGCGGGCAGCTTCCCGGGACGAAAGTGTATCCTTGGATCGCGAAGGTGCGGCTTTCAACGCCGGGTGTGGGGCTTATTTCGCCGCCCCCGCATCATGATATCTATTCCATTGAGGATTTGGCTGAGTTGATCCACGACCTTAAAAACTCCAATACCAAAGCGCGCATCAGCGTGAAACTTGTTTCGGAAGTCGGTGTGGGGACCATCGCCGCCGGTGTCGCAAAAGCGCATGCGGACGTGGTTTTGATCAGCGGTTATGACGGCGGGACGGGCGCTTCACCTCTTTCTAGTATTAAGCACGCGGGTATTCCTTGGGAGTTGGGGCTGGCCGAAACGCACCAGACCCTTGTCTTGAATAATCTTCGCAGCCGAATCGCGGTTGAGACCGACGGGCAATTGAAAACCGGCCGCGATGTCGTGATCGCCGCGATGCTGGGCGCTGAAGAGTTTGGTTTCGCGACTGCGCCGCTGGTCGCGCTGGGGTGTATCATGATGCGCGTCTGTCACTTGAACACCTGTCCGGTGGGGGTTGCGACACAGGACCCTGAGCTTCGTAAAAAATTCACTGGCGACCCCGCGCATGCGGTGAACTTCATGCATTTTATTGCCCAGGAAATGCGCGAGATCATGGCGAGTCTGGGCTTTCGCACCGTGAACGAAATGATCGGCCGCACCGAACGCCTTGAACCGAAGAAAGCGGTGGACCATTGGAAGGCAAAAGGCCTGGATTTTTCAAAGATCCTCTATCAGCCGGCGGTTCCGGAGGGCGTCGGTCGTTATTGTCAGATGTCCCAGGACCATGGTTTGGACCGTGCGCTCGACAATACACATTTGCTTGCGATCTGTAAGCCCGCGCTTGAAAAGAAAGAAAAAGTGCGCGCTTCGCTTCCGATCCGAAATGTGAATCGCGTGGTTGGCACGATCGTGGGTTCGGAGATCACGCGCCGCTTTGGTCCCGAAGGTCTTCCGGACGATACGATCCATCTTAATTTCGCAGGTTCCGCCGGCCAGAGCTTGGGTGCGTTCATCCCAAAGGGGATGACGCTGGAACTTGAGGGCGACGCCAACGATTATGTCGGGAAGGGACTTTCCGGCGGACGCATCATCGTCTATCCGTCGAAAAAAGCGACGTTTAAACCCGAAGAAAATATCGTCATTGGCAATGTCGCATTTTACGGCGCGACTTCGGGTGAAGGGTATATTCGCGGCATGGCTGGAGAGCGTTTTTGCGTGCGTAACAGCGGCGCTGAGACTGTCGTC
>JANNFA010000046.1:0-2715 GCA_031379345.1 Candidatus Omnitrophota bacterium
CTGCGAAGCTTTCGCTGCCAACCTCGACCTCGTCCCCCGCCATTAAAAGCTCAGCCTGTTGTGCGGGATGCGCTGTGCCCTTTGAGTCATGCACGGTGACCGTCCCCTTCAAATTCAAAATTTCGCACTGGAAGTCGTTCGCTCTAACCGGTGGCACGAAAGAAAATAGACACGCTAACGCCAAAAAAACAACAGAAAGGCGAAACCGCATCTTAGGCGCCTTTCTTTGAGGCGGATTCCGCCTTGAATTGCTTGGCCTGCTCGATCACGGGATCAGCCTGACTTTTGTAGGCGGGATTAAGCAAAGAGGCTTTCTCTAGGTCTGCGATGGTGCGGTCAAAATCCTGCTTCTTCCAATAGGCGGCTCCGCGGTTAAAATAAGCCTCCGCGTTATTTGGCTGGGACTCGATCACTTTCGTATTGTCTTCGATCGCGCCCGCAACATCCCCTTTTTGGGCACGGGCCAACGCGCGGTTGTAATAGGCCTGGACATAATTAGCTTCGTTCTTAATAGCCATGGTGTTGTCCGTGATCGCGCCATCCAAATCCCCCTTCTGCCCCCGCGCGATGCCGCGGTTGTAGTAAGCCTTCGCATTCTTAGGGTCGAACTCGAGTATCTTTGTGTTGTCGGCGATAGAGCCGTCAAAATCGCCCTTTTCTTCACGCGCGATGCCGCGGTTGTAATACGCCTTCATATAAGAGGGGTCTTTTTCGAGAGTCTTGTCATAGTCGGCGATCTCGCCCGCAAGGTCGCCCTTCTCGCGCCGCGCAACGCCGCGATTGAAATAGGCCAATGCAAAATTCGAATCCATCTCGATCGCTTTTGAATAACTTACGATCGCGCCATCTAGATCACCTTGCTTATAGAGCACGTATCCGTGGTTATTTTCGGCGATTGCCTCGTCATTGGCAAATGAGCTCACAGGGGATAGAAATAGAAGGGAGACCAAAAATAAAAATGATGCTTTTAGAAGTTTCATGGGCATGTCCTTTCTGCGAAAAACTATACTAAATAATAACCCTATCGTCGACTGATTTCAATTGCTCAAGCCCGGTTCTGGCCGGAGAGTTTCCCGGCGATAACTCCAGGCTTCTACCCCAACAGCGCGAAGCCTCGTCATAGACCCCCATATTTGCGTAAGTAGAGGCAAGGGAATTCCAGGCGTCTATCGAAGACGGCTGGGCGGCAACAGCCTTTTGGAGGGCTTGAAGTGCCTCCGGAAAACGCCCCAGCATGCCGTAAGAAACGCCGAGCATCAGTCTGTCTTCTGCCCAGAAGGGATCAATCTGAAGCGCAGTCTGATATTCGCTGACGGCAGATTCCCATGCCCCCTTCTCAAAATAACGTCTAGCGAGCTCGCTGTGCGCCAAAGCACTTTTTGGATAGAGCTGCGTAAAATTCGTGAACAAGCTGAGATCATTCCTCCAGGGCCGGTCGCTTCCGATTGTCGGGACCGCAAAAAAGAGAAGAGCCGCGCAATACGTCGGCAAACGCCAAGCCTCTTTCTTTGCCGCGCGTAGGCCCGTCTCCAAACCAGCGATGATCATCCAAAAAAAACCGGGAGCTGCGATATACAAATAGCGGCCGGCGAGATTATTCCTCATCATGCCGAATGTCGGCGCCATGCCTGCGAAGAACCACAAGATACCGAATGAAACAGCCGGAACCGCCTTACGCCACCGGAAAGCCGACACAACGAGGAACCCCGAAACGAACGCCGATAAGAGTACCTCCGCCTCAAAAAAATGCTTCGCCATCAAGGAGGGGTCCCCGGGAAGCGTCAGCTGGACGAGCCATGGATAAAAACCCCACGCCCATGAAAGCATGACAGCTTTGAAGACCGTCGCGTACGTTCCTCCCACAGCCGGCAGACTTGAATCCGGCGTACTCATGACCCAGAGCCGGACGCAGAGGAAAAAAATAAGGCAGAGAAAGTATTCTAAATACACCATTTTATTCTTAACTAAGCGGTGAAAGTCATGTTCGGAGATAAAAAACAAGTCATACAGCAGGACGAGAGGGAAAAAAATGACCCCTGTCTCCTTTGAAAAACAAGCCAGCAAAAATAACAAACCGGCCCAGAGCCGATTTTTTTTCACCGCATGCATCCAGAGCCCCCACAAAATAAAAATGAGGCAGAGCATGTTCTCATTGTAGGAAACACAGTGGACGGCCTCTGAAACCATCGGATGAGCCGTAAAGAAGAGCGCCCCGAAGAGAGCTCCAAGAGGACCCAGCCCGAGCCGTTTCCCGAACACGAAGACCCAGCCCGCCGCAGTGATGTGAAGAAGCAGGTTCGCCAGGTGATACCCAGTCGGATTCAACCCGAACAAAGAATATAGGATAAAATAACTCAGAGTCGTCAGAGGCCGGTAAGTCGCTTCCCCGGAGCCGATGAAGCGGCTTCCCAACGCAGGAAAGTCAGCGATACGCGTCAGGTATCGAGGTGAGAGGAGAAGGGGTAGGTTGACCCAGTCGTGCGTGAAATCATTTCGGGTGATGACCAGGTGATCATCCCAGGCAAAATCATTTTGAAGGGAGGGCCCATAAAAAAGAAACGCCAGCGCAGCGATCCAAAAGAATGGGGCCAACCGTCGTATGCGGTCCATCTTCATATTATATAATATAGTAGGGATTGGGGTTGACAAATCCGGATTTTCGCCCAGAATAAGGGGTTTCCAAGCTTAACGGCCCCATCGTCTAGTGGCCTAGGA
>JANNFA010000181.1:0-2941 GCA_031379345.1 Candidatus Omnitrophota bacterium
TTAGAAGTAATATAGGGTATTTTAAAACCAATTTCAGAATTCTCAATCAGTAAGCCGGCTGCCATAAAAAAAGCGGCGCTAGAAATATCACCGGCTATCTGAAAACTTTTTGCCTGAGGTTTCTTGCCTCCAAAAAATTCCAAAAACCTTTCGGTGTGGTCGCGGGATTTCTCAGGTTCGGTTACCGTAGTCTCACCTTCAGCATATAGTCCTGCCAAAAGAAGAGCCGACTTTACCTGGGCACTCGAAATTAGGCTCTTGTAATGGATGCCTTTTAATTTTGAGCCATGAATGGTGATAGGAGCGTAATTGCCGTTGTCCTTCCCCTCTATTTTTGCGCCCATTTGACGCAGAGGTTCTGAAACGCGTTTCATAGGGCGGCTAGAAAGCGATGGGTCGCCGGTCAGCGTCGCAGAAAACGATTGCCCGGCAAGGACTCCCATCAATAGGCGCATCGACGTGCCGGAATTGCCGAGATACAGTTCTTTTTTTGGTGCCTTGAGGCCCTTGAGTCCGACGCCATGGATGGTGAGCTCGGTGCCGTCCGCATACGAGTCTATCTTCACACCCATTTCCCTGAACGCTTCGCGCGTACAAACACAGTCCTCTCCCGCGAGCACATTCGTAAAGCGGGAGATTCCGTCAGCGAGAGAGCCGAATATCACAGCGCGGTGGGACAGCGATTTATCGCCTGGGAAAGACAAGGAGCCGGACAAACCAACCGTCTGCTTCCGGATCTTGACGGATTTCACTTTTTTTTCTCGGCCTTTTCGATCATGGCTTTCATCTCAACGGGAATAGGACTTTCAAACTTGGTCATTTTACCAGTTTTGGGATGCAAAAACTCGATCCTGGCCGCGTGGAGTGCCAGACGCGGCTCGGCCGCTTCTGCGGGTCCGCCGTAAACGGTATCCCCGATGACCGGGTGGCCGAGGTGCCGCATATGCACGCGAATCTGATGTGTGCGGCCTGTGACCAGCTTGATCTCCAAAAGCGTCGCGTATCGGAAACGTTTTAAGATACGGTAGTGCGTGAGCGCTTCTCTTCCCTCGCCCGGGCGGGCGGTGTCCATCTTACGCCGTATTTTTGGATCGCGTCCCATTGGGACATCCACATGACCTTCTTCGTAATCGATCTTTCCGCGGACTAAGGCTTGATAATATTTGGACAGTGAGCGCGAAGCAAATTGGGCTTGAAGCTTGCGATGCGCGAGATTTGTTTTTGCGACAAGGAGGAGGCCGGAAGTGGCCTTGTCGAGACGGTGCACGATACCGGGCCGCAGCATCCCGCCCATCGACGAAAGGGCCGTGTTCCGACCCAAAAGGGCGTTCACAAGCGTCCCTTTTTTATTGCCTGCGCCCGGATGCACCACAAGCCCTGCCGGTTTATTGACGACCAGGATCGACGCATCTTCGTACAGGATATCCAACGGGATAGACTCGGGTTCCGCCGTCGTCGTCTTTTCCGATAACAGCTCTCCGGTCACGCGGTCACCTTCGCTCACCGGATCTTTCGGGATAGCGGCACGGCCGTTTAAAAATATCTTTCCGGCGAGAAGACAACGCTTCACTTCTTCGCGTGAGAATTCGGGTGCCATCGCGGCCGCCAAATACGCGTCGATGCGTTTGACGGTGACCGGTGCCTTAACGGTAAGATCGACGGAGGTAGCCATAGAATCCTATTCCGAAAGTAACAAGACAAAGACTGACCCATTGCGGCAAAGTCAGGCCCCCGTAAGAACTCTGATCGCCGCGCAGAAACTCCAACGCGAAACGCGCTGAACCATAACCCATGAGATACAACACAAAGACCTCTCCATTCATTTTTCGGCGAATAAACCGGAGGAACAAAAAAACTGAAAGAACTGCCAAAAAAGTGGACTCATAAAGCTGCACCGCGTGGCCGTCGCGTCCGAAACAGCAGCCATTTAGATAACAACCGACGCGGCCCACCGCCTGGGAAAGCGCGAGAACCGGCGAAAAAAGATCGGCCCAGGGAAGGATGGGAATGCGGCGCAATCTCATATAAAACACGCCACAAACCACTCCCCCTATAAAGCCCCCGTACCAGACCAGCCCTCCCTCTTGAAGAAAGAATACGGCCACCCAACGTCCCGTGAATTCGGAAGGATGCTGCAGCACGTAAAAAAGACGCGCACCCGCAATGCCGGCGACAAAAAAAATAAAAAGGAGATCGGCGGCCTGCGAAACAGAATAAGACGGGCGCCGGGCCAGCCTTGAAGAGATCAACCAGGCCAGCATCACAGCCAGCGCCATGCAAAAACCATAGGAGTAGACCGTAAAATACGGCGTCTTAAGAAGGGCCGGATGCACGGCTGCTATTTCCAGGCTTTTTAAGAAAACTGAATAGGATCCATGCGACTGCCAGTGAAATACAGGTATCCGCAAAATTGAACACGGGCCATACCCTCAAATCGAGATAATCCACGACGTAGCCAAAACGCAAGCGGTCGTAGAGATTACCCATCGCGCCGCCCGCCACGAGCGCCCAAGCGGGCGCGTAGGACACAGGGCCGAACCGCCCCGCAAGATACGCGATGATAGACACGACCGAAAGAGCCGAAAATACCGCCAGGACATTGGGCGCGTCCCGCCAAAGACCAAATGCGGCGCCGGTGTTGTTCACTCGCGTCAGATGGATCACCCCCTGCACAAGGGGCACACCCTGCGATTCGTTCAGATTTTGTACTACCCAGATTTTCAGAAGACGGTCGACGAAAAAAACAGCTGGGATCAAAAACCAGCAGTACTTTTTCAGCGCTTCTTCTTTTCTTGTTTTTCTTGGCAGGGGACGCACATCTCGGCGTAAGGAACGACCTTAAGACGCGTCTTTGCGATCTTCTTTTCGCAAAGCTCGCAATTCCCGAATGTGCTATCGTCTATCTTATCAATGGCGGCATTGATCCGGTTTAAAAGTTTTT
>JANNFA010000106.1:0-4208 GCA_031379345.1 Candidatus Omnitrophota bacterium
CCGGGTCAAAATATTGTATGACCTGCCGCTTTCGGAGATCGTGGTGGATTTCTATGACCGCATCAAGTCTATCTCAAAGGGTTATGGTTCGATGGACTACGAGCTCAAGGGGCACCGCGAAAGCGAGCTCGTAAAGTTGGACGTGCTCATCAACAATGAAATTTGTGAATCATTCAGCTCCATTGCGCACCGGGACCGTGCGCAAAATAAGGGCCGTGTTCTTTGCGCCCGCCTAAAAGAACTGATTCCCCGGCAGATGTTTGAGGTGGCGATCCAGGCCGCCATCGGAGGAAAGATCATCGCCCGCGAGACGGTGAAACCGATGGGGAAGAACGTGACCGGAAAATGCTATGGTGGCGACATCACGCGCAAGCGCAAGCTTTGGGAGAAGCAAAAAGAGGGCAAAAAGCGCATGAAACAATTTGGCAAGGTCGAGATCCCTCAGGAAGCGTTCCTGGCGGCGCTGAAGACGGAGGAGTGATGAAGATTGACAAGGCAATGATAAAACGCGAGGCCAAGGAGTGGCTCCACTCGATCATCGTTGCGCTTATATTAACCCTGATCATCCGCACGTTCGTGATCCAGGCGTTCAAGATCCCCTCCGGCTCGATGCGTCCGACCCTCCTGGAAGGCGACAAGCTTTTTGTAAACAAGTACCTGTATCGATTTGAGGCGCCAAAGCGCGGGGACATTATCGTTTTCCGCTATCCGAATGATCCCAAAAAAGATTTTATCAAGCGTTTGGTTGCCACGGGCGGTGAAACGGTAGAGATACGCGACGGGAAGATCTATGTCGACGAAAAAATGCTGGACGACCCTAATTCGTTCGGCAAGTTCTACTATTACAATCACGACCCCTATGGCGGTCCGGCGGAAACGGTCCATGTCCCCGTCGATAATTACTATGTCCTGGGGGACAACAGCGCCAATTCCACCGATAGCCGCTTCTGGGGCTTTGTCCCAAAGAAGAATTTATTGGGGAAGGCGATCTTTCGCTGGTGGCCCCCCAGAAGAATCGGAAAAATAGCGTAACAGGGAGCTCGGGTGAACCTAGCCAACCGCATCACGATCGCGCGTATCGTGCTTGTGCCTGTGTTCGTCGCTTCGCTTTTGTACTATTCGGCTGAACGGCCTTTTTTTCACACGGTCGCGCTTGCTATCTTTCTCGCCGCCTGTGCTTCTGACGCCTTGGACGGGTGCCTGGCCCGCCGACGCTCCGAAACCACAGAGTTGGGCGCTTACATGGACCCGATCGCAGACAAGTTGCTGCTCTTGAGCGGGTTTCTTTCTTTGTCGCTCATGAAAAATCTCCCAGGCTCGATGCACATGCCTGCCTGGGTCACGATCTCAGTTTTTTCCCGTGACATTGTCATCGTGATAGGCTCCGTGCTCATCTTTTTTACGAGGGGCGAGCTGAAGCCCAAGCCTATTTTTGTGGGAAAGATCACCACGGTGGTGCAGATGGCGGCGCTTTTTGGCACCATGATATCCGCTCCGGAGACCCTGCGTTTTTTATTGAACGGCGCGACAGTTTTTTTTACACTCTGGTCCGGTGTGTTGTACGTGACGATGGGCAGCCGTATCTTACAGGAGTCCGGATGAACAATATCGTTTCCTATCTTGTGCTGGCTTATTTTTTAGGCGCGATTCCCACCGCTTATCTGGCAGGGAAGTGGTTCGGGGGCCTGGATATACGCCAACACGGTTCCGGAAATGTCGGCACGACGAATGCATTCCGTGTGCTGGGCAAAGGTCCCGGCTCCGCAGTCTTTATGATCGATTTCTTGAAGGGGGCTCTCCCTGTCTATTTATTCAAGGCATCAGCCATCGGATCGCTTGCGGCGTCCAATCTCTTGCTCTGCGTCGGGCTGGCCGCTGTTCTGGGGCATGTCTACACTCCCTTTTTACGATTTAAGGGAGGCAAGGGCATCGCCACGGGCGCGGGGATGCTTGCGAGTGGTTTTCCGGTGCTTTTTATTATTGTCCTTGCCGTCTGGATCCTGACATTTTCAATCACGCGCATTGTTTCTGTCAGTTCGATGGGCGCGGCCCTAGCCCTAGCCATCGCGGGACTAGGATTAGGCTACCGGATTGAGACAAACCTGATTTTTATCGGCATTGCCGTATTTGTCCTTTGGACTCATCGCAGTAACATTGACCGTCTCTTGAAGGGCGAAGAGGGGAAGAAGTTTAATAAAACGGATACTTAGATATTTGTATTTCATTGACCTATCACGTATACTTCTGATAGGTGATTTTTTTTAGGATACATATTCAAAATATTTAATATGTTTTAGACAAAGGGTCCCATGCGAGAAATATGCATCAAGCAAAGCGAATCCATGAATCACCGGCGCAAGAACCTGACCATTGTTGAGATGATACGACAGGATGGGATGGTCGCCCGGGCAGAAAAAAAATTCTCCTATTATGTCTATGAGAGCCCTAACCAGGACCCGACCCAGATCGAGCACATGGCAGAGCTCCAGGCGTCCGCCAATCAACCCAAGAAAGACCGCCACGTTTCTATCAAAAAACTGTTCGACAATAAGAGCGGCACCGGCCAAATGGCCTACCGCGTGATCGGTAGTTTTTTTGTTGTTCAGAACCTGCACATTTTCACGGTTGTTTTTATGCACTCGATTAAGTTTGATATGATTTCCCGCAAAGCCGCTTAAGCGTTCGTCCCGCCCTTAGTATTATTGACCCACAGCACGTTGATTTGATAAACTAACTCTTTATGTCACTTACAGATACAAAAATTGCCGTGCTCGGCGATGGCGGCTGGGGAACCACTTTGTCCCTTCTCTTGGCGGAGAAAGGGCATGGTGTTTTTTTATGGGGGGCTTTTCCTAAATACATTGAAGAGGTCGCCCGCAAACGCGAGAACGTGAAGTTCCTGCCGGGCTTCAAAATTCCGCCGAATGTGCGTCCCACTTCCGACCTGAAAATTGCCTGCACGGCGAACGTGCTTGTCCTGGCGGCGCCGTCACAATATTTGCGCAGCATTCTGAAAAAATTAGATAAAAAAGCGGTGTCCGATAAGACGTTCGTCATCGTTTCCAAGGGGGTCGAAACAACCTCTCTGAGGACGATGTCGCAAGTCCTTCGCGAGGTGTTGGGGCGCGTAAAATTTGCTGTGGTCTCAGGCCCGAATATCGCGCGTGAAGTGGCGGAGAAACTCCCGGCCGCGGCATCCGTGGCTTCTTCCGATGCGCGAGTTGCGCGGGAAATGCGCCAACTTTTCAGTAACGGACATTTTAGCCTTTACGAATCCTCGGATGTGCTTGGGGTGGAGTTGGGCGGTTCTTTAAAGAACGTTATCGCGATCTGCGCCGGGATGATCGAAGGTCTTGGCCTTGGTTCTAATATCCGCGCGGTTCTTTTCGCGCGCGGCCTAGCGGAGATGGCTCGCATGGGTGAAGCGATGGGCGCAAAACGCGAAACATTCATGGGGTTGAGCGGTTTGGGCGATTTGGCAACGACCTGCCTTTCTCAACACAGCCGTAACCGCACGCTCGGCGAAAAGATCGGCAAAGGCAAAACGCTCGCCCAGATTTTGAAGAACAGTGAGATGGTGGTCGAGGGCGTGGAAACGGCGAGGGCCGTGCACCGCCTGTCTAAAAAATACAAAGTCCCGATGCCGGTCTCGGAAGCGGTTTACGGCATCCTTTTTGAAAAGAAGAAGCCAGCGTTGGCGATACACGCGCTGTTGCATTCCGGACACAAGAAAGAATCAGAGTAGTTTCACCCTTTTTTACCGTAAAAGTTTACGGGGCGTGGCCAAGTTCGCCACAAATCGCGGCGAATCCGTCCAAAAGGCGCGATTTGGGGACGAATCCGCCACGCCTTTTGGCGGACTTAGATGCAAAAATACAAAGTTTACGTTTTAAGGGCCGAATCTGGGAAAATATACATCGGCCACTCTCAGGATTCCGAAGCACGTCTCTTGGAGCATAATCGGCACGAGAGCAAGGCAACCCGCCCAGAAAACGACTGGAAGATAGTTTACGAAGAGCAATTTGAAACACGGGCGTTAGCAATGAAGCGAGAAAATTTTCTGAAATCGGGTGCTGGCCGTCGAGCACTTAAGAATAAAGGGGTTCTGGATTAGATTGTAAGAAATTCACCGGGGCGCTCCCCAGCGACTTTGGTTAAAAACTTTGCGGGGCGTGGCCAAGCTTGGTCTAAGGCGCTACCTTGGGGTG
>JANNFA010000007.1:0-8943 GCA_031379345.1 Candidatus Omnitrophota bacterium
TAAAGCGCGCCGATTTCTTCGTGCTTTGTTTGAAGTGTATCTTTCAAAACCAGAACAGCTGCCCCCGGGTAGTCAGCGGAGACTAAAGACGGACGGCAAGCACCGGGTTGTCTGCGATTATCTGGCCGGGGGCAGCTGTTCTGGTTTTGAAAGATACACTTCAAACAAAGCACGAAGAAATCGGCGCGCTTTATCGCTCATCCTCACAACGCGATAGTGACGGTATAGCTTGGCCTTGAGGAAAGCCCTCAGCTCCTCACGCTTCTTGGCCAATTCCGGACTGAACGCGATCATGAAATGATCGAGAGCCATCGCATCGGCGCCTTTTTTGACCCGATGACGCTTCAGAAGCGACAGGGACTGCCTCACCAGATCTGTGACCTCCAAATTAATGAGACCGCGGATGATCTGGAACTTGCGTATGTTCGTGTCCTTGATCGTCTTTGCGCCTGCCAATCTCTTAACCTCGCGCCAGAGCGTCAAAGAATCAAGCTCGCTTTCTTTCAGGAGGCCGGAAGTCAAACCATCGTCAAGGTCGTGGTTGTCATAGGCGATCTCATCCGCGATATCCACCACCTGCGACTCCAGCGAGGGGGATGCAAAATTATGGAACTTACCCATTCCCCGCCTCTCGGCCTCTTTCACCAACTCCGGATGTTTGAACAACCCGACCCTCGTCTCATACGATAGGTTGAGTCCACGGAAACCGGGATACATTTCTTCAAGATAATCGACTATGCGCAGGCTCTGCAGGTTGTGGTCAAAACCCCCGTGCTGAGCCATCAATTCGCGAAGCTCATCCTCACCGGCATGCCCAAAGGGAGTGTGACCGAGATCGTGCGCAAGGGTGATCGTCTCGACAAGGTCGCTGTTTAAACCCAGCACCTTCGCGATCACTCGCGAAACCTGACTGGCCTCGAGTGAATGGGTCAATCGAGTCCGGTAGTAATCCCCTTCATGATTTACAAAAACCTGAGTCTTGTACTCCATCCGCCGAAATGCGGTGCTATGAATAATGCGGTCGCGGTCGCGTTGGAACGCGGTGCGATAAGGGTGTTCTTTTTCCGGATAAAGTCGGCCACGCGAATCCGCGCTTTTTGACGCGTAGGGGGCAAGCGACTTTCTCTCTTCTTTTTCTAAGGCAATGCGACTTACTCCTTGAAAAGAGGGTTGGGCCATTTTAAATACTTTGGGTGACGAGTGACTTTTGGATTATCGGCGGCTTGCCGTAAAGATCCATCAGAAGGTTGATCCGTGAAAGACCGAGCGTAAGGATCCTTTTTTCTTTTGCTAAAAGTTTTGCATTATCATCCAGACCTTTTAAAGCCAAAAGCACTTTCGTGTGGCCAGTTTTATGGTCCGAAGCGCCCTGCACAAGCTCCAGAATCTCACGCTCCGTGGCCTTTTCCTCAGTTATCTTGCAAACCCAACAACGACCGTGACCGCGTGCGATGATTCCATGCGAAGAACCCCCGACAGAAGATCCGCTCAAAGCAGGCCTTAAAAACTCCGAAAAATGAGGGAGTTTTCTTTTTTTCTCACCCAGCTCAACGATGTCATTTTTAAATTCGCTTAAAAGCCCGACCAGGCGAATTGAAACATCTGCCGTCAATAAGGCTTCTTCCTCCGCCATCAACTGCAACATCCGCTGAATAAAATTATCGCTCTTGGAACTTGTGTCTAGAAGGGACAGTTCTTTCTTCCGGTAGACTTCTTTTAACCAGAAACGGAAGGTCTTGCTATGAAAACGGTAGAATACCCCGTTTTTTACCAGAAGCTCATGCTCCACAAGCTGCTGCAGCTGGGTGGTGGTCTCGCGCTGGCCACGGTTGATGCTTTGCGCAATATCTTTCAAGCGGTTACGGCCTTCCGCTATTTCCGCGAGGATCAAAACATGGCTGCCGCGCCTGTCCGTCGTCGGTCTCATGGCGGACGAAGCGGACTGTGTCCAGGGAGAGATGAGCTTAGAAAAATACTGGTTGAGGACGCCCTGTGATTCGTAGAACACTTTCAAACACGCTTCCGCGACACTCTGGCGACCCGCAACACCCTCGGACTTGGAGAGCGATATCTCCCGTAGACGCGAAACCAGGTTCTCCAGGAAAAAGGGGTGGCCGTCCGTCAACGAAACAAGAAAGCTCTGCAAAGCGGTGGGCAGAGTCGCAGGGGACATCTTCTGGCGAATAAATTCAAAGGACGTGTCGAAATCGAAGGCATCGAGATAAATACGCTCAAAGTGTCCGAACAGCAAAAGAAGTTTTTCCGCCAATATCTTGCGGCTCTGGGAAAAAGAAGAGCTGGAAAGCAGATACATCGTATGCTTCTGCACCATGATACGTTTTCCGAAGTCCGAAAAAGCGTTCTTAATGCCAAACTCGCCCAGGCGGTGAAATTCATCCAACACCACAATGGAATTCATTCCAGTCTCATCTTTCAACACCTGGGTTAGTTCGAAGAGCCGAACATAAGCTTCTTCGGCATGGCGTTGACGAAGGAGCGTGGCGATTTCTGCGATACGCGAAACGGTCTTGGGAATGTAGGGTTGGGCCTTTTCGGAAAGAACGGCGAGGGTATCCGTAGGTTCCGCAGTCGATCGCCCGGAAAGATACTGAAATAGCAGCGCCCGGGCAAACTGGTCGATAAAATAGTCCAATGCTTGGAATTTAATTTCGACGTAGATGGGCAGTGTTTCAGGATCACGGAACACATGCAGAAACTGACGCAGTACCGAGGTCTTGCCCAGCTGTTGGTGCCCGATAATGGCCACGTTCTGCCTGTAGCCTGACTTCAAAGCGCTGGCGCGTTTTACGAGCAGGTCGACTATCTCCTGCCTGCCGAAGAAATTTTCTCCGACAACGGGGTCACTGAACATGTGCGTCCTTCAGATTCGTATAAAAAATCATTTCAGTACAAGCTCGGGATCGATGGGCTTCGTGTCGCGACGAACTTCAAAATAAAGCTGAGCGGACGAACCTTTTCCCGCGCGCCCGATGTGAGCGATGATCTGTCCTTTACGCACGAAATCACCGACCTTCACCATCACCTGCGAATTTCTCGCGTAAACAGTGGAAAAAGTGTTTTTGTGTTCCAAGACCACTGTTTTTCCGTATCCGCGCAGACTGTCGTCCACATACACGACTTCGCCCTGTTCAACGGCAAGAACCCCCTGCCCTTCTTCGCCCTGAAGCACGACCCCCTTCAGCGTGACGCCGTCCTCGAGCCCGCCATACCTTGATGCGATGCGTCCGGCAATAGGCCACTGAAAAACAGGCAAAACCTCCGCAACCACAACATTAGCAACGGGTTTATGATACCCCCGCGTCGCGCAGCCGGTCAAAAAGATTATTAAAAAAAAGTTTAGTGTGGGTAAGAAAATCTTGACAATGGTCCGCATATTTCTCAATCGCTCTTGTGGTATCTCTTACGCCCGACCACTATAAAAAATATAGCGGGTGGCGGGAATCGAACCCGCATATGAAGCTTGGGAAGCTTCCATTCTACCATTGAATTACACCCGCGAATACTTAGAAGCGCGTCAATTCCCTGAAATGCCTATAACGAGCCTCCATTTGGACCCGCTTCAACCCCGCCAGGCGTTTTAAGCTGAAACTTTCTACGTTGTAGGAGGCAAGGACACTTCCGTAGATCACCGCGCGTCGTATATCGATCTGATGGATGCGTCCGGCCCCTGCAAGCGAACCGATAAAACCTCCCGCGAACGTGTCGCCCGCTCCCGTCGGATCAAATATTTTTTCCAAAAGATACGCCGGAGCAGTGAACAAAGAATCCTTGGTGAAGCATACAACGCCATGCTCACCCTTCTTAATAACGATAAGTTTTGGGCCATGCGAAAGCATCCAGCGGGCCGCCTGGATAAGATTGTACTCACCGGAAAGCTCGCGGGCCTCAGAATCGTTACAAAGAAATACATCCACACTCTTCAGTAATTTTAACAAGGGCTTTTTCTTGCTCGAAATCCAGAAGTTCATGGTATCGCAGGCGGTGAGCGAGGGACTCCGCATCTGACGAAGGACAGAATATTGTATTTCCGGATCGACATTGGCAAGGAAGACGTATTTTTTTTGACGATTCTCTTCGGAGAGTTTTGGGCGAAACTTTTGGAACACATTCAATTCCGTCTTGAGTGTCTTGGGGTTATTCAGGTCGTAGCTGTAACGACCCGACCAGCGGAAGGTGCGGCCGCCGGGCACGATCTCAAGCCCCGAAGCATCGATGCCAAGTTTTTTAAAGAGCTGGAGATGTTTTTTAGGAAAATCCGAACCCACCACCGCGACCACCGAAACGGGCACAAAAAACCTCGCGGAAGCGCTAAAAAAAGAAGCTGAACCCCCCAACGCGTCCACAACCTTTCCAAAAGGCGTCTCGACCGTGTCGAGCGCCACCGACCCAACAGCCAGAATTCCAGATCCTTTCACGTTCTTATCTCCCCTTCTGCATAATTCTGAGCAATTTTTTTGCCGCCTCTTCGGGCTTGGGCTGCCCCATCAGAGCCCGCACGAAAGCGATCCTCGTCGCGCCCGCCCCCACGACCTCGGCGAGATTCGAGAGATCGATCCCGCCGATCGCGACATAAGGAACTTCCAGTTTTTCCGACGCGAAACGAATGAAATCAAGTCCGGTCGCCGGCCTTCCGGGTTTGGTGGGTGTCGGATAGACCGGTCCGACCCCGATATAATCAAAACCTTCCTTTTCGGCGGCAAGTGCCTGCTCAGGGCTGTGCGTAGAGCGTCCGATGAGCGCGCTTTCCCCCAGGATTCGCCGTGCATCCGCCAGAGGACCGTCCTCCTGACCCAGATGAACCCCGTCCGCGCCCGATTCCTTGGCGACTTTTACATGGTCATTCACGATGAGAGGCACGCCGTGCGGGCGGGTGATGACGAGAAGTTCTTTCGCCTGGCGCAGCAGCTCCTGCTCACTCGCTCCCTTATCTCGCAGCTGGACCACGTTCACGCCGCCCAGGATGGCCTCTTCGACGACTTTTTGAAGGTGGCGGCCTGAGAGCTGCTCCGGGCAAGTGATCGCGTATAGCTTCCAGCTTCGGCAGAGATTTCTTCTCGAGAGTATAGACACGGAACCGGATCTCCTTTAAAAAGCGGGACGCTTTTGGATCGATCAGCTTCGAGAACTCTTCGAGAGCGCGAAGCGACTCTTTCACACGCTGCACATTCGCCAAAAAAACTTCTGCAAGGTCTTTGCGGCGCTCCTCCATAGAAGAAGGGCCGCGCCCGACATCGCCGACCGAATCGCGTGCCTTTAAAAGCTTGCCGGCCGGCACCGCATAACCTTCCAGAACCCGTTGCACCTCGTGCCGGCAGCGTTTGAAACCCTTCTGAAGCCCCGGGGAATCCATCGCAAACCGCACAATTTCTTCTGCGACCCGCAATCCCTCTCGCGTGCGATTGAAGTTAGCGTCGAGGATCCTGTGTAATCGCAGGCCGGTCAAAGTCTCTGAATTTTTGCCAGTAGGCCGGTGGTCGAAAAACCTTTCACAAAAGAGATGAGCCGCACCTTGCCCCCGTAAGACTCCACAAAGGGCGCGCCAATGACATTTTCTTTCTTCCAATCCCCGCCCTTCACAAGAACATCGGGCCGGATCTTGCGGATCAATTTCTCGGGCGTGTCCTCAGAAAATAGTATGACCTTATCGACGCAATCCAGAGCCCCCAAAACAAAAGCGCGGTCTTTTTCAGAGTTGACCGGACGATCGGGACCTTTCAGGCGTTTCACGGAGGCATCGGAGTTGATCCCCACGACAAGCATATCTCCGAGTTTCCGGGCTTTCTGCAGGTAGGTCACATGGCCTTTATGGAGGATATCAAAACACCCGTTTGTAAAAACAACTTTTTTGCGTCTCATCCCCGGGAGATCAACTCATCCACGCATTCGCATAGAATATGTCCGATCATGATATGCGATTCCTGGATGCGTGACGTTTTTGTCGAAGGGATGATGACCGGCGCATCCACGAGGCCTTTTAGCTCACCGCCCGTGTTCCCGAGAAAACCGATCGTATAGATCCCCATTTGTTTCGCGCGTTTCACGGCCGCGATCACGTTCTTGGAATTTCCGCTTGTTGAGATCGCGAACGCGACGTCGCCTTTGCGGCCCAGGGCTTCCAATTGCCGCTCGAATACGCGTTCGTATCCATAATCATTCCCGATGGCCGTCAGTGCCGAGGTGTCGACGGTGAGAGAGATCGCCGCCAATGCGCGCCGTTCTTTCTCGTAACGCCCCACGAACTCCGCAGCAAGATGCTGACTGTCGCTGGCGGATCCGCCGTTGCCAAAAAAGATAAGTTTATTCCCATCATTCAAACAGGACGCGAGCTTCTTGGCGATTCCTTCGATCGTGGGGATCACCGTCTTTAAAAGCTCTTGCTTGAGCGCGATGCTGTCATGAAAATGTTTCGCGATGTCTGTCATTTGTTCCTCCAGATCAACCAAAAAAGGTACGCGCCATGTCGTAATACTCGGGTTGCACTGTTTTTAACTTGTTCACGGCATCCTCGATCGGGATGGCAACGATCTCGGTTCCGCGCAAGGCAACCATCTTTCCGAAATCCTTTTTCTTCACAAGCTCGACCGCTTTAGCCCCGAAACGCGTCCCCAGCACGCGGTCGTAGGCCGTCGCGGTGCCGCCCCGCTGAATATGCCCCAACACGGTGGTGCGCGTCTCAAGCTTTGTCATCTCTTCGATCTTCTTTGCCAACATCTCACCGATGCCGCCCAGACGCACATGACCAAACTCGTCAAGTTTCTTTTCCACGAGAACCTCACTGCCGTCGAACTTCGCGCCTTCGGCGACGACAATGATACTGAAATATTTACCACGTTCGACTCTTCTTTGGATCACCTCGCAGACATCCTTCATGCGTATCGGCTGCTCGGGGATCAAAATAAGGTCTGCACCGCCGGCAATTCCGGAGTGAAGTGCGATCCAGCCCGCATGACGACCCATCACCTCGACCACCATGATACGTCGGTGGCTCTCTGCGGTCGAGTGTAGACGGTCAATGGCTTCCATGGCAATATTCACAGCCGTGTCAAATCCGAACGTGACATCGGTCCCGGAAAGGTCATTGTCGATGGTCTTTGGGACTCCGACGACATGAAAACCTTCCTTGTAGAACTTATTCGCGGCCCCAAGAGTGTCCTCGCCTCCAATAGCGATAAGCGCGTCCAAACCTAGTTTTTTGAAATTTATCTTCAACTTTTCAAGCGCCGGAGCGTCCTTGAACGGGTTGGTGCGACTTGTGCCGAGGATCGTTCCGCCACGATGAATGATGCCGGAAACCGCCGCCGCGTCCAGCGGAAACGTGTCCGCCTCTACGAGACCCTTCCAACCATTGCGAATGCCAATCGGCTGAAAACCCTCACGCAAAGCGGTCTTTGTCGCAGCCCGTATTACGGGGTTAAGGCCGGGGCAGTCGCCCCCTCCGGTCAGAATACCGATCTTCATCAAACCCCTCCCTTTTTTTCTTCTTCGATCTCGATGTTTTTGTCCGGCCAGTCACCCAGAAGACGCGGAATAAAATCCGTATATACCTGCCCGCGACGGAACAACGGGTTCTTTAAAATCTCACGGTGGATGGGCACCGTTGTCTTGATAGGCTCGATAACAAACTCTTCAAGAGCGCGCTGCATGATACTGATGGCTTCTCCACGGTTACGGCCGTACGCCATCAGTTTTCCGATCATTGAATCATAGTGCGGCAACACAGGGTAGCCTGCATGCGCGTGGCTGTCGATGCGAATACCGGGACCTCCGGGAGCGTTGTAGCGCTCGATACGTCCCGGGCTGGGAGCAAAATTATTTGCCGGATCCTCGGCATTGATGCGGCACTCGATGGCATGGCCGCGCAGAGGCACCTTATCCTGTTTTTTGATAGAAAGCTTTTCTCCGGCGGCGATACGGATCTGCTCTTTCACGATATCAATGCCGGTGATGAGCTCGGTGATACCGTGCTCAACCTGAACGCGCGTGTTCATTTCAATAAAATAAAACTTCCCGTCCTCATCTAAGAGAAACTCGATCGTGCCCGCATTGGTGTAATCCACCGCTCTCGCGCATTTGAGGGCGACCTCGCCCATTCTCCGGCGTAATTTCCAATCCAAGGCCGGCGAAGGCGCCTCTTCCAATAATTTCTGATGGCGGCGTTGGATCGAGCAGTCACGTTCATAAAGATGGATCATGTTTCCATGGTTGTCGGCGAGAATTTGGAATTCGATATGACGCGGCCTCTCAAGGTATTTTTCAATATAGACCGCCGAGTTGCCGAAAGCCTTCTCCGCTTCATGTTGAGCTGTCATGAGCGCCGACACTAGGCGCACTTCATTGTGGCAGACACGCATGCCACGCCCGCCGCCACCCGCCGCGGCTTTGATAATGACCGGATATTTGATCCTTTTGGCGACCCGGAGAGCTTCTTCCTTGTCCTTGATCGCTTCCTGCGTGCCCGGGATGATGGGGATACCGGCTTTGCGTGCAGTCTCGCGGGCCGCCATCTTGTCACCCATGGCGCGTATCGCCGCGGGTTTAGGGCCGATAAACTTGATTTGGCAGGACTCGCAAATTTCAGCAAAGTGCGCGTTCTCGGATAAAAAGCCGTAACCCGGATGAATCGCGTCAACGTCCGTAATTTCGGCGGCGCTGATAATGGCGGGGATATTAAGGTAGCTCTGGCTGGACGGAGCGGCACCGATACAGACCGACTCATCCGCCAAATGCACATGCGGCGAATCAGAGTCCGGCTGCGAATAGACCGCAACCGTCCGCACTCCCATCTCTTTGCAGGCGCGAATGACACGGAGCGCAATCTCTCCGCGGTTAGCAACTAATATTTTTGAGAACATGCCGGGGCTCTAACGCCTTTACTCAATCACAAAAAGGGGCTGGCCGAACTCCACGGGGTCGCCGCTATGA
>JANNFA010000019.1:0-5381 GCA_031379345.1 Candidatus Omnitrophota bacterium
GGAATACTCAAGAACTCTGAAAGAAAGTGGTAGTACGTAATGGGAATAAAAATTATAAAGGAATACCCGATCTTGACCAATAGATCTGTATCTAGACCCTTCGAGACTGAAAATAGTATAAACCAGCTAAATTGCCATCCAAATGTTGTAACGCATAGAAGAAAGAAAGATACGTTTGTTTTAGACTTAGGATTTTGCAATAAAACAAAAAAACCAGTCAGCAGGAAGAATATTGAAACGACTAATGATGGGATAAAATACATTACTGATTTAATAGACGATTTTCACTATTCAGATACTTTTCCTTATATTCTTCAACCTCGCTAACCGGGGAGTGCTCAAGAACAGCATCAAACAGCGCGCCTGGAACAGTCATCAAACTCCCCTTTTTATCTTGGAAAGCTAGCTTCTGCCAGCCCCGGTAAATCACTCTATCGATGCTATTTTTTGTCATTTCAAAATTAATTTTAAAACTCATCCGCCGTAATTCCGACGCTTGAATACATATTTGAATAACATCCCCAAAATACACGTGGTCAATAAAAGTCGAATGTTCTTCAACTGTTATCATATTTACATTTCCCTGGCGAGCCTCTTCAATTAATAATGGCCACTCGGGAACTGCTTGCGTCAGAAATGCTTCTCGAACCATACCCTGCCATTTGACAAAATTAGAAAAATAGACCACGCCACCCATAGCATTTGTCTCATTAAAATATATTCGGTGAGTTACTGAAAATATTCGGCCTGGCACTATGCAGCCTCCTTCTCAGTTACTTTGCTTAACATGCTACACATGTCAGATACGGTTTGAATTTTTTGTATGTCTTGATCGGACATGTCGTACTGAAACTCCTCCTTTATCACTAATGCAATTTCAGCAAGATCGAGAGAATCGGCTCCAAGGTCACTGGTGAGCACCGATGCTTCACTAATCTTGTCGGCATCAACCCTTAGCTCTCTTGCCAAGATTACCTTAAGTTTCTCAAGAATTCTTTTGTTCGGCATTATCTGCTCCGATGCTTAACCGTCGCTATTAAAGTTTATTATGTATTGATTAAACTTTTCTTGCCAGTATTCGTAATCTCCTGCGACTGGATCCACTGGTCGATGGTGGCGCGCTTGAAGCGCCAGTGGGAGCCAACCTTGAAGCCGGGCAGCTTGCCACCGGAAGCGTGTTTATAGATGGTCAACGGTTTCATGCGAAGGTAATTGGCCAGCTCCTGAACCGTGAATACCCCTTCTTCTCTATCTAGCAGTGTTTCGTTCATGGATTATGTTGCCTTTATGTTTGCTCTGGTTTCCATTGCTGTTAATGAGTCTAACTGTGGAGTTATCTTGAGTCAATGCTTCCTTAACACCTGTTAACAATCATAATAAATTCTATATCTTGGGCTAGGACCTGAGCCCTACGCAAGGAATGGTGCTTTTAGTACTGAATTTGAGTACGGGTAAGCCGATAGCCTTACTCGTAAACTATATTTTTTTACTGTTTATAGCGCTTATATTTCTTTTTATATCCTTTATTGTAAGTTTGGCCTTTCCGGCCCGTCTTAGCCATTAGGAGGCAGGTAGGAGGCTGGCACCGATTTTGGCACCGATTTTTAAAAATAAAGTGAACGAAAAAGAGGGGTTCGCGCATCTAGTATGGTAGAGGCCACTAACTATGGAGGCTGCCAGATGCCCAGAAAGCCACGAGAGCTTGAAAATAACGCCGTTTACCACCTTATCTCGCGTGGGAACAATCGGTTGGGTGTATTTGAAATAGAGGGAGGCTATCAACACTTCGCCGAGTTACTACGCCTGGCGAAGATCCGGTTTAATTGGAAAATATACCATTATTGCTTGATGCCAAATCACTTTCATATATTGGCCGAAGTCGCTTTGGGTGAGGATCTACCCAAGCTAATGCAGGCTCTTCTATCGCAATACGCCCGTTGGTATAGGTATCAGACCGCTTACCAAGGCCATTTATGGACTTGTCGATACAAAAGCCCAATGATTAATAAAGAAAGTTACATGCTGGAATGCGGTCGATACATAGAGCGAAACCCGGTCAGGGCAAAGATAGCCCCGAATCCGGAAGAGTATTTGTGGTCTAGCTACCGTTTTTACGCGTTCGGCGGACACGACATCCTCGTAGACGAGGACCCCTACTATGCTTCCTTTGGCTCTACCAAATGGGAGCGTCAAATTAATTATAGGGCGTTTGTGGAATTACCTCACGAGGCGGTGCCAGCCTCCAGTAAGGTACCTTTTTAGCGTACCCGCTCGGAGGCAGGTTGGAGGCTGGCACCGTTTAGTATTGAACTTTGAGAAGAGTGAGGCCGAGGGCTTTGGAGGTGGGTCCGGAGAGCTTGCGGTTTTTTGAGTGAAGGGCTATGCGAACACTTTCAGGTGTAGCCTTGCCTCTCCCCGTCTGGATGAGAGTGCCCACTAGGATACGCACCATATGGCGCAAAAAACCGTTACCGCGGACGCGGATGCTGACTTTTGGACCCGTCTTACGGATAACGATGGAATAGAGGGTGCGAACGGGGTCCTTTTCCTCGTCCCCGCTGTCTCGGAAGGCGCTAAAGTCGTGCTTTCCTATCAGGACGCGAGCCGCCTTCCTCATCTTGGTGACATCAAGCGAGCCTCCATACCAAAGGCAATACGGTGCGAGGTCATAGAGGGGCCGCGTGCGACTGTTCCAGATCAGATACTCGTATATTTTGGACTTGGCATGATAGCGGGCATGGAAATCATCGGCCATGGTCTTGGCGGAGAGCACCAGAACATCCTCAGGAAGATAGTAATTCAGGGCGGCGCGGAGCTTGGAGTCCGGCAGAGTACTCTTGGTCTTAAAATGGGCGACCATGCCGCGGGCATGGACCCCGCTGTCGGTGCGGGAACTCGAGGTGAGGTTCGTTTTTACCGTAAGGATACGTGCGAGCTGCTTTTCGAAGACTTCTTGGAGGGTCTTTCCGGTCAATTGGCTCTGCCAACCGTCATAGCGGGTGCCCTGGAAAGCAATCAGGAGGCGGACTGTCCGCATCTCCGGGCTAAGCTCGGGATTGAATCAGGATCTCGGCAATTTGCACGGCATTCAACGCCGCGCCTTTACGCAGTTGGTCGCCGGAGACAAAAAGACAGACCGCTTTGGGATTCGACAGGTCACGGCGAATACGTCCCACCAGGACGTCGTCCTTGCCGGAAGCCTCGAGCGGCATCGGGAAATGATTTTTAGTCGGGTCGTCGACGATCTTCAGCCCGGGAGATTTTGCGAGGAGCGCTCGAATCTTCTTCGGGTCAGCCGGCTTTTTTAATTCCAATAGAATGGATTCAGAATGCGCACGGAAGACCGGCACGCGCACGCAGGTGGGCGCAACACGCATCTTGGGCTCATGGAAGATCTTTCGGGTCTCTTCGATAATCTTGAGCTCTTCTTCGTTGTAGCCATTGCTCTTCACGGCGCTGTTGTGCGAAAAAAGATTGAAGGCGATCTGGTGTGGGAATACTTTTTTGGTGGCAGATTTTCCAGCCAACACTTCGCGAGCCTGGTCCTCAAGCTCTTTCATGGCTTTGGCTCCGGCGCCTGAGGCGGACTGGTATGTCGAAACAACGATCCGCTGGATACCGAACGCCTTGTGGATAGGCCAAAGCGGCACGAGCATAATGATGGTGCAGCAATTGGGGTTGGCGATGATGCCTTTATGCTTTTTGATGTCGCCTGCATTGATCTCAGGGACAACGAGCGGCACCTTCGGGTCCATGCGGAAGGCGCTCGTGTTATCGACGACGACGGCGCCCGCTTTGACGGCCAGAGGCGCAAACTTCTTCGAGACCGAACCGCCCGCCGAAGCCAACACAATGTCGATGCCGTCAAAAGAAGATTTTTTCAGCTCTTCGACCAACACCTCACGGCCGCGAAATCGATACTTCTTCCCCGCCGACTTCGCGGAGGCTAATAGACTGAGTGTCGCAATAGGAAATTTTCTTTCCTCGAGAATTTTGAGGATCTCTTCCCCGACAGCGCCTGTCGCGCCCATGACGGCGACGTTGTAGTTGGATTTCTGTCTCATAATGTCTCGACGACGAGGTCTCCCACTTCGCGGGTGCCAAAACCCATCTTTCCGGCGGAAAGGGATTTCATTTTGTTCTTCGTGATGCTCATGACGGCCGTCTCGATCTGGTTAGCGGCTTTCTCTTGTCCAAGATGCTCGAGCATCATAGCGCCCGCACAGATGGCCGCGAGAGGATTGATGACGTTCAGACCTGTGTACTTTGGCGCCGAACCGCCGATAGGCTCGAACATGGAAACGCCTTCCGGATTGAGATTTCCGCCCGCCGCGATGCCCATCCCGCCCTGAATCATGGCGCCTAAGTCGGTGATGATATCGCCAAACATGTTGTCGGTGACGATGACGTCGAACCACTCGGGGTTCTTCACCATCCACATGCAGGTGGCGTCCACATGCGCGTAATCGGCGGTGACATCTTTATACTCTTTCGCGACCTCCTGAAAAACTCTCCACCAGAGGTCCTGCGCATAGGTCAGCACATTGGTCTTCCCGCAGAGCGTGAGCTTTTTACGTTTGTTGCGCTTGCGGGTAAACTCAAATCCATAGCGAACACAACGCTCGACGCCCTTGCGGGTGTTGCGTGAGACTTGGAGCGCGGTCTCATTCTTTTTTCCTTTATTGATGAACTTTCCCTCGCCGACATAAAGACCTTCATTGTTCTCGCGCACGACGACGAAATCGATGTCGTCGGGGCCTTTGTCGCGTAGCGGCGTCCACACGCCGGGATAGAGTTTCACAGGACGCAGGTTGATGTATTGTTCGAGGTCAAAACGGATCTTAAGCAGGAGCCCTTTCTCAAGAATACCCGGCTTCACGTCAGGATGACCCACGGCGCCAAGTAAAATAGAGTCAAATTTTTTAAGACCGGTCACTTCTTTGTCAGAAATGATCTTGCCCGTCTTGAGATAGCGCTCGCCGCCGTAATCGAGCGGAGTCAGATCCAATGAAAATCCGTTTTTCTTGGCCGCGGCCTGAAGAACCTTCACCGCTTCGGCGGTCACTTCGGGACCGGTGCCGTCTCCCGCGATGACGGCGATCTTATAATTTTTTTTATTGCTCTTACTCGATGACATGGACTAACCCTTCCTTTGGACTGGATGCGTTTGCGTGCAGTTTTTTTTCCATTCGGCCCGCCTCGAAGGCGAGGCGCCCCGCGACCACCGCATGTTTCATCGCGGCGGCCATTTTAACCGGATCTTTTGCGCTGGCGATGGCGGTGTTCATGAGAACTCCGTCGGCACCCAACTCCATAGCGATGGCGGCGTCGGAGGCGGTGCCCACACCGGCGTCCACGATCACGGGGATACCGACTTTCTC
>JANNFA010000021.1:0-9232 GCA_031379345.1 Candidatus Omnitrophota bacterium
GCCCAACGGTAGACCGGAACACGAAGAACTTCCGCTCCCCGCGCTCGAAGACCCGAAAGGAGCTCTTGATTCGTCACACCATATTCCTGAACAGCAACTTTTTTTCCGGAAACAGGCACTTCTTTTTTATGCAGGTCGAGAGTGCTTAAAAGTTCTTTCCAGGTATTCGGTTCGGGGACGGTCAGTGCGAATGGGATTCCCCATTCGTTCAGCACGCGGATAGGTTTAGGGCCCCGTGGAATAATTTTTACCCGGCGCAGGGCTTCTAAGAATTTTTCCCGGGGGTACTTGGTCTCCAGCACCGTCGAGAGCACACGAGTGCCGACGCCGGTCAGAAGGACAAGTACGTCGATGCGGCCGGCAAAAAACTCCTCAGCAAAGTGAAACACGTCGGGATTGTTCTCGAGAGGGACTTCTTTCATCGCCGGCGCAGAGAACGGAATCCCTCCTTGTTTTGCGACGAGATCTGAAAGTGTTTTAGCGTGACGTGTTTCAAAACAAATGACGCTCAGGCCATCCAGCTTCAATGCTTTTTCCATCCGCCCAACACTTCCTCATACAAAACTTCCATCTCCTGGGCCATGCGTTCGGGCCGGCAGAGAACGACTGCCAACTCATGGCCCTTTTGGCCAAGAGCACGGGCGCGGGCAGGGTCTTTGGCCAAGTCACGAATCGCCGAGGCAAGTGCGGGGGCGTCCTTCGCGGCGACCACACGGCCATTTTCGCCATCTTTTAGTAGCGTGTTGATTGCTGGAATATTGGTAGCAATAACCGGCACCTTTGCGGCCATCGCTTCCGCGATCGAGAGGCCGAAACCTTCGCGCCAGGTCGCCGGATGCGCGAATACATCCATCACCGCAAGAACGGCCGTGGTGTCCTGTACGCTGGGGACAATCCTCACACGGCCGGGAAGCGCTTCAGAGGCCTGTTTTTCGAGAGTGTTCCTTTCTCGTCCGTCGCCAACAATAAGAAGAAAGAGGTTGGGGCATTCTTTAGCCGCTAACCGTACCGCCTCAATAAGATATTCGTGGCCTTTATCGCGGACTAGGCGCGAAAGAGAACCGACGATAAAAGAATCCTTGGGGATCCCATAGCGTTGTTTGAGCCATTCACGGTCCTGTTGCTTGAGACGCCTCGTGAAAGATTCAAGGTCAATCGCATTCAATATAACACGTACCGTCTGAGGCTTGAGTCTATGTTCCCTCTCAAGGGCTTCAGCAACAAGAGGACTGATGGCCACAACACGTTCCCCCCAGGCAGGAAACAGTCGACGACCGAGGCGCGCTTTATAAAAACCATGGGCGGTGCTTACGACGGGCACTCCGGTCATCCTAGAAATAAAGGAAGCCAACACCTGCGTTACGCGGGTGTGTGCGTGAAGAACATCGTACCGCTCCTCTTTAACAAGTGCCGCTATCTGCGGAAGAGCCCATAGAAGTTTCGGATGAAATTCGTTCTTCGTACGGATGGGAAAATCATAGCAGATGACGCCGGAACGAGAGAGTCGCGACCAGGCATTGCCGCCGCCTGAAACCACCGAGCTCTTGTGGCCTCTTTTCGCCATCGCTTTTGAAAGAGTACCGATGTAGCTGGTAATACCGCCAATATCGACGTGTGTTGAAAGATGAAGAACGTTCAATCCCGCGTCTCTAAATCCGGCGAATAAGGTGTTGTGATGCCATAGCGCTTGGACAACTCTTGGATCTCGTTCAGCAGTTTAGGGTTCTGACCTTCGGTCGTCACGCGGCTGTTGAGATGGTAGATGCGGTTGAAGGCATACCCTTTGACGATATCAGCGGGCCCCTTCTCTGCGTCCTTTAAGGCGCGTGTGAAAATAAGTTCCTTTGTCTCGCCTTCGATGTCTCCCAAAAGCTGCATCGAAAACTCATTCTCATTCGAGTACGTGCCGTAGAGGGTAAACTCCGCATTACGGTAGAAATCCGGAAGTGACTTTGGAAACACCCCCGGCGCTTCAAGGCCGTTCAGCTGATAACGCAGATTCAAAAAGATCGGATCTTTTGTCTTGGAGTAGAAATCCGCAAGACCTGAATGGATCTTTCCGCGCTCTTTGACGAACTGCGACCAAGCGCGGTTCTGATACGCAATAAAATCCAATAGGTAACGGTTCACTTTCGAACCACCGCTATACGCAAAGATCGGCCGGACTTTATTGTTGATGCGTGTGATGGAGTTGATCAGTTCTCGTGAATCCACAACGCCATGCGTGGGACGCCCATCCGAAATCAGGATGATATTTGAGGGCGTGCGCGCGGGTTTTGTGCTCACGATCTTCTGAAACGCATTGTACACATCGGTCGTACGGTTGGACGTAAGTCCGGAGACAAAACTTTCAGCCTGTCTGATGACATCCGGAGTGGCGGTCACAGACTCAGGATGGAACAGGAACGCTTTGTCGCGGAATGCGATGATATTGAACACGTCTCCTTTGTTCAGATTTTTGAGACTGGCAGAAATACCCCGTTTGAACTCATCCAGACGTTCCGGCGAGATGCTGAGCGAACAATCGATAAGGAATAGAATCTCTTTGGGCATCACTTTGAAACCTGGGGCGTCCTTTTTTGCGAAGATCTTGATCATAAAATATTTCTGAGAATCCTTTGGATCCGTGTAAGTCAGCACGCGGATATCCAGGAACTCATCCAAAGATTCGTATTTTAAAATAGAGCCTTTGGATTCGCGTACCCCCCCGCCCTGGTCGAACGTCGAGTTTCCGAACGTGCCCTCGACTGGCGTGAATCCGGGCATCCCCTCTTCCGGATCGATATTGACGTTGCCTTTTCCACCCAAGCCGAGTACCTCAAGCGACCGGGCCAACGACTGCACGAGCTCCCCAGAATTCGTTTTGTGTTTTTCCACCATCTTTGTAAGCTCAGAGGCCCCCGAGGTGGACTGCTGTTTGATCTGAATCGTGTCTTGTGAATGACTGCTCTCAGTCTCATTAAGGAATTTCTGCATCTGCGGCTTTTTTCCCTCTGAGTCCTCTTTGAGCTCCACATGTTTGGGGGTGATATCAGGCATGTTCTTTGGCTCTGCCGCGGCGGGGCGCGCCAAAGTTTCCATCGACACGTCCTTCGGCGAAGAGGGCCGTTCCTGCGCGGAACCCTTGAGGAATCGGCGCGTCGCATTCTTTGAGTCGGGATTTGTGGCTGGAGAGGTGTATTTTAAAAGAAGCGGCCGCATGTCCGCCGATTTTACATTAAAATGTAAAAGCTCCTCTTCCGGAGCCGCGTACGGCCTGGAAACATGTATCCAAAATGAAAGCAGGATGAAAAAAATGTGGATCCCTATCGAGGAGACAACGGGAATGAACTTTGGATTTTTTGTCATATTAGAAATACTCATTTCAGCTCGCTTTCTTCGCCCACTCACTGGCTGGATATTTCGTCTTGAGTTCTAAAAATGCCTTTTCGGCGTCCTCTTTTTTTCCGGTGCTCATAAAACATTCTCCCGCCTTGTACAGCGCCGGCGGGGTATATTTCTCGTCGTCGTAAAGGATGGCGACGAGCATAAAATCTTTGGCGGCCGCTTCATAGTCTCGTGACTTAAGGCGCAGGTTGGCGAGTTCAAAACGCGCCCGCATGGACACTTTTACCTCATCATCATGACGCAGAGCCTCCGAGAAATTTTTTGCGGCCTCTCCGTCTTCAGCCAGCGCCGCCTGGGCCGTTCCAAGCCCAAGATAAGCGTGAGGCACGTAGCGGCCCTCTGTGGGCGCCGCCTGGATCGCCTCGGCATACAACGCCTTCGCGGAAACGTAGTCCTTGAGCCCCATGGCGCGCTCCGCCTTGAAGAATATCGTCTCATGCTTTAAGTCTTTATCGGGGA
The DNA here is from genome assembly GCA_031379345.1 of Candidatus Omnitrophota bacterium. GTDB lineage: Bacteria > Omnitrophota > Gorgyraeia > 2-02-FULL-51-18 > 2-02-FULL-51-18 > JAHFFM01. The sequence goes on from JANNFA010000021.1 coordinate 3,847, forward strand.
ACCGTGCCGGAAGCGCCTCCAGAATACGTTCCAGCCTGTCATAGAGCCCCTGATCGAGCAGGTATTGTACGAGCCAAAAGACGCCGTCCGTCTCTAGCGGCACATCAGGCTTTTTGAAGATCAAATTCTCATAATGAGTAAGCGCCTTACCCGGATCCTGGTTCTGGATGTAAAGATAGCCTAGTCGCGGCAGGACTTCTTTCGCGAGTGCATGTTCCGGATAGTCCTGTAAAAGTCTTTCGTAAGCCGGGATCGCCTCGTCTAACTTTCGCGCGTTCTCCAGACTCACAGCGATGCCGTAAAGTGACTCTACATAAAGCTTGGAAGATGAAAAGTCATCCACCACTTTCTTGAACGCGAACGCCGCGTGGCCATGACGGCCCAGTCCGGTCGCCGCCACACCGAGTTTGTAGTAGGCAATATCCAAACGCAGACTTTTTGGTTTTTCCAGAATAAGTTTCTCAGCGCCTTCGAATGCCGCGTTGAAGTCCTTGGCATCGAGGTCTATTTGGATGATCTGAAGAAATGCCAGATCCGCGTCCGAGTCATCCGCATAGCGGGTCGCATATTCGCGGAAGCTGTTCTTCGCTTCCGCGGAGCGGCCGGCCTTTACCAGGATAATAGAGGACTGATACAAAGAGGATTTTGCATAAGTCGACACCGGATAGTCCTGTCTTAGTTTTTGGAATGCTGCGAGCGCCTCATCGGTTTTCCCGATCTCCGCGAGGAGCTCGCCTTTCTGAGAAAGCGCTTTGTCGCCGTTCTTTGGCGCCCCTACAAAATACTCCTCAAGCGATTTGAGTGAGAGGTCCTTCTGTCCCATCTCGGACATCACGGATATTTTTTTGAATTGTGCTTTTTCCTTCAAAGAAGCTTCTACCTTTGGGTCGGCGATCACCCCCTCGAGCTTAGCGATCGCTTCGGGGTACTTTTTCTTTTCGGCCAGCAAGCTCGCGAAGAGGAAACCGATCTCGGAGCGGTCGGCACTTGAATCGATAAGGGGCTGGTACATCGAAACGCGGCGTTCAGCGCGCGTAAGGTCACCGTCATAGTAGTCACAGTAAAAAAGCCCTAGCAGGGCTTTTTCTTTCAACTCCGGTGCGTCGGAAGCCGTCATGATTTTTTCATAATAGGGCGCTGCGTCGGCGTATTTTTTTTGACTAAAATAGATCTCGGCGACCTTGAATTCGGCTTGGCGAACCAGCGCCGAGGGAGCCGCGCGTTTAGAAGCGGGTAGATATCCCTCACGCAGCGCGGCCTCGAGGTCCTCCGTTCTTAGGTGAGCATCGCCGATGGCGACTCCGGCGTAGGTCGCGTATTCACTGTCCCCTTCTTGCGAAGCAAGACCCCGCAGGATCGTCAGAGACCTAGCCGCGGCCCCTTTTTCTTCAAGCGCTTTCGCCAAATAAAAAAGAGCCCCGCTTTTTAAAGCAGGGTCTTCAGCCCCCCTCGAAAGCTTTGTGAGATCACGGATGGCTCTAGCAATGTTGCCCTGATAAAAACGAGCCGTGCCAAGCCGGAGGTGAGCCATCGGAACACGTTTGTCATCATGGTAGTCCTTTAGGAAAAGTTCAAAGTGCGCGATCGCGGAGGCATAATCTTTTGTGAAGTAGTAGGAATCGGCATAGCGAAAACGAGCGGAAGCGGACTCGGGGGAGTGCGGGTTCGCTTTCAGGAACTTCTCATACTCGGTGATGGCGGGCCCATACATCTTGCGTGCGTAGAGGCCGTTCGCAAAATCAAGTGCGGTTGAGGTTGGACTTTCGGACGCTGCGGCAGGAAATTGCAGCGCGACCGCAAGGACCAGCGTGAATATCAACGCTCTTTCGCGGTGGCGAACGAAATGTTCCATATATTCGCTTTCGCGCAGATGTCCAATACTTGGATCACATGCTCGTGGTAAGTCTTTTGGTCGGCGCGTACGATCACCGCTTGACGGGGCGAGAGCTGCGACGCACGGCGGAGCAGAGTGCCGAGTTGCTCGAGGCTCACCTGCTTCTGGCCCACGAGGATCACTCCCTCTTTCTGGATGTTGATCACGATCTCCTGGGAAGGCGCGGAAATTTCTGCGCCGGAGGCCGCGGTCGGCACTGAGATATCGAGTGAGGATTCGAAATTAAAATTCAAGAACATCGCCATAAAGAATGATAGCAATACGAACAGCGTATCAATCAACGGGATAAGCTGGACCGCGGGAAGTTCTTTGACGTAGGAGTTACGCTGGAAATTGATCATCGCCTCTCCTTACTTCGTCATCGCGTGGACCATCTCGGAGGCCGCGCGCTCTGCATTGGTCGTGATATTGCTCAAACGGCCGCGGAAAAAGGCGTAAAAACACAAGGATGGCACCGCGATGATAAGGCCAAACACGGTGTTCACCATCGCCTTGGCCAAACCACCTGTCAGGACGCCTGGCGCGATAGAGCTGGCCTTGAAATAGCCGAACGCTTCGATAATACCTAAAATCGTGCCTAAAAGGCCCAACAGCGGTGCAATGACGGCGATGTCTCCGAGGAGAGTCAGGTTTTGCCAAAGTTTTTCAATGCGGGCTTTGCCCTCATACTGCACGGCCTCTTCGACCACAGCCTTACCCTTAGACATCTTCTGCAGACCCTTTAACGCGATGGCGGAGATCATATTCTCCTGCGACCGGCAGACGGATACCGCTTTTTCGTATTCTTTCTTCTCAAGAAGGAAAAGAAGATTTTCAATGAAGTCCGGAGGCGTCAACTTCGCCGGCGTGACAGAACGAAAATGATAGACCACCAGAGCCACAGCCGCTACGGACAGAATGCCCAGAAATATCATCACAACACCGCCCGAGACGACGAGTTCCCAGAGCGTGGCCGCTTTTTCCGGCGCGGGGCCCGGCGGCACCGCAAAAGCAGAAACATTTGTAAAAAGAATATAGGCGAAGGACATCAGAACAGCGCTTAAAACGATCTTTTTTCGTGACATGCTCACTCCCCGTAATGGTTGTGTGTATAAAGGAAGGTACGTTTATTGGATTATAACAAAATTGCGGGATTGAAAGGCAATAAAAAGCACCGCTAAGTGCTTTTTGTGATTCTTAGGCCGAGCGGCCGACGGATTTGAGCCATTCCGACGCAAGATGGAACACATCGTTCCAGTGGATGGCGGACAGAAGGGGAAGTTGTGAGTAGGCGAGCCAAATGGAGCGATCCGTTTCCTGTCCCGACACAAGGCGCACGAATGTGTTAGTATCGAAACGGGCGCTGGGATCCATCGCGCTCCTCCACACGGTCACGATGTTATCATCATTCAAGCGTTTCTTACCTACACGCGCCATGGCAGCCGAGACCGGCAAAGCAAAATTCATCAAGCCATGCTGCTCCGCTTCCGGCCGGCGCACGAAAATATTGAATTGGTTCGGTCCTTGGGAAGGAACGGATGCGGGTGACTCAGGATCCAAGATATTGATTTCAGCTTCTACAATGAAGCCTTGCATGCTGAAAAGACCCGTCAAGAGACCGGGCTTGAGCTCCAGTTCTATTTCTTTTTGTCTGGCATATTCCATGACATCGGCCAGCGTGGCCCTGTCGGAAACAGTTAGACGGAAGTACTTGTCCGACTTCGCTTTTTCGAGCGCCTGCAAAAGAAGCGCATCCAAAGCGGGATTCTGCCCGACACTGCCGAGAAGACCGGCAGCGACGCGGTAAAGGACATTTTTGGTTTTATTGATATCAGTAATAAGCTCAAGTATCCTCTGCTCCGAATGAAATCTTTCTACTAAAAGCTTCCGTGCATCATTCGTGGAAACAGACACCGACGTCGCCGCGCCTTTCGTGTCGGTTTGAGCGCTTTGATAGGCAATACGTGTCGTCTTCTGGGAAAGACTGTCAGTGACCAACAGCTCTTTGCCCTCAATTTTCAGGCCAAATATCTGTGCGGCCGCGTCTTTTAAGTCGAAAAGGATAGAAAGCCTCGTGCCTTGAGCGGTCTTGATGGGCGCTTCCTGTGCCAGAGCCACGCCAACAAAGAAGGACTGAAAATCCTTGGCTGACAATTGGGATACCTGACTACTGACTACTGACTCCTGCTTTTCCTTTGCCAACCTCGCCCCGGGCGGTGTTGTTTTAAAGGACAAACCTTGCGTTTCTTTGAGCAACGTTATAACTCTCAATAAATCGCCGGCAAACGGCTTGCCAGGCGCTTGGGTCTCAAGCGTCTCGGCTGTATTCCACATGTCCTCAATAAGGAGGGGCAAACTCCTACCCGTCGTGTCGGACAATGCGCTATCCAATAGACCCGCAACCTCTTTTATCGTCGAGGCTCCGTCTGCCAATGCAGGGTTATTCAAGGAGGCATTATATTGATTGATTTCGGTAGCCACCTGGTTCAATTGATCAGAAATAGTGCTCAGCCGCGCGCCGGACACTAAGTCTTTGAGAGATTGGACCTCTCTGGAAGCGTCCGCGTATTTTGGGTCAGCATTGAATACTCTGGAAAATGAATTCAAATCTTTAAGCAAGGCGGCTCTGTCTATCTGGGTGTCCGTCTCATATTCATACAATTGGTCTGCGATGCTTTGCGCGGTGCTGTCGTAGCTGACCGTACTTAGAATAGTCACTCGAGCTTGCCGAATCTGGTCCACCCAAACATTCTCCGCCAACTCTGAATCGCGAAGCACGCTTTCGATCTTCGCAATCGACTCATTCACCCTATTGAGCCTAGCTTTCATTATTGGAAACAAACTTGTATCCTCAGGATTTACTTCTCTGTCTATTTCCACCCACGCCTCATGCAGTGTCTGTAGCGCGAGGTTAGCCGTATCTATGGATACCGACAACGGGTCATCGGTCATAGCTTTTGCAATCACGTGCGCTGCTTCTAGATGTTGAGGGATCAAAATGGCTTGCTCCAAAGTCAATTTGGGACCGTTTGTATCACGCGCATCGACTGCGGCCCTTTTGGCTAGAGCTAACGCATCTTCAGCCGGATCACTTTGGTAAACCGCTGCTCTGATCTGACTAAGCGCTTGTGGCGTTATGTAGTTCTGTTCGCCGTCATAAACAATCGTGTTCCCATCAAACAAAATCACACCCGCCTGATTGGCTTCTATTCCAACACTTTGCACGGGGTTTGTCGTTACCAGGACAACCAGCGGTGACTTAGATAGTCCAGCCGCCTTATGTTTTTCGCGAATTTTTCCTAAAACAACAACACCTGTAATTCCCTCCGTATGTCTCTCGGTGTGCAAGTGAGTGCTGATGAACAATAACTCATATGGATTTCCCTCTTGAACCGCTTTATCAAAAGCCGCTTCAAAATCAACTACTTGCTGGAAAACCGATACCCGGTTGTCGATTAGCGCAGGAAACATACTGGCAACGGCTACTCTTGTGAATTGACTAAGAGTAATTTT
>JANNFA010000158.1:0-6713 GCA_031379345.1 Candidatus Omnitrophota bacterium
TTCCGCGCAGACTTTTTTCGCGCGGAAAAAAATATCAGAAAAAATCCGGACGCAAAACCTAACGCGGTCAACCACACGCGTCTCTGGAGAAAAAGAAAGAGCAGCGAGGCTCCAACCAACCAGCCCGCAAATACGGCAGCGCCAGATGAAGCTTCGCGAAGCGGACGCCCCTCTTCCAATGCCACCCATTCATTCGCATGAACGACAACGCCTGGCATGAGCCCTAAAGGGGTGCGGTGTTCGTCGGATAAGAGCGAGGAGGTGATCCCGATCAACACCGTCTTTCCTTGGATGAGATCCAGAGGGACATGCCCTTCTAAAAGTTTCCAGACAGAGACGGTCTTTATATCACGCGGTTTGAGCGTGTAGTTGATGGGCCGTCCGCTCTTCTCATCCCCCAAAGAGGCGGACTCCTCTGTCCCGGACCCGAGCTCTCTCCTCAGCGCTATCGGAAAAGAAATATCTCGGGAAGCTCCAAAACGGCTAGCGCTTGAAACATAGGCTCGGCGTATCACAAAATCATCATCCACGATTTTTTCCAGAAAACCGTAATTGGCCCCCGCCTCGAGGAGCATCGCATTGGGCTTAAGAAGACGGCCTTCCTCGAGGGTTGAGCCGACGACCGTGCGTCCGGCCTCTCGAAGAGCATCTGCCAGTGAAAGTGTGGAGGCTTCTTTGCCATCCTCCAGTCCCATAAACGTAAAATTTAGCCCGACCACAGCCGCTTTTTTGCGTGCCAGCTCCGAGACCATGGACGCAAATGTCGTGCGCGGCCACGGCCAGCGCAATCCGAGCCGGAAAGAGGATTCGTCATCAATCGCGACGATAAGCAGTTTGTCGCGCGACACCGGCAGAGGTTCCGATGCATAACGCGCCTTGAACAGGACATCGTCCATCATAAAGGACAAGCGCTTTAAGACAGGCGACTGGTCGGAGTATCCCAGCGCCGCCCAGAATGCGAGTGAGAAAAAAAGGAGGGATGCAGCAATGAAGAGCGATTTCTTCAATCAGGCCTCGTAAAAATAATGGTGCGGAAGGGGGGATTTGAACCCCCAAGCCGTGAGGCACTAGCTTCTGAGACTAGCGCGTATGCCAGTTCCGCCACTTCCGCAAAAATTTTATTGGTCTTTCTTTTTGAGCGTCTGGAGCCAAGAAGCGCCGACATCTTCCAGCGCGGAACGGATCTTATCCGACTGAGCCGGCGGGGGTGGCGGTGGAGGCGCCGGCTTCTCAAAATAAGTTTTTTTTACATTGTACGCCCCGACAGCCACCGCAAGAAGACTGCCCAAAATCGCGAGCGCGATCTGTATCCTTCTAAGCAATAAATCGTGCTTGGTTTCTTCAGCGCCCATCGATAGGAACGTAAGCGCGAGGACCCGAGCCCGTATACTGAGAAACCGGACGGATCAGACGGTTGTTATTGTACTGCTCCAGCACATGCGCGGTCCACCCAGCCATACGGCTAATTGCAAAAAGCGGAGTAAAGAGGTCCACAGGAACGCCGAGCGTATACAGCACCGACGCGGAGTAAAAGTCGACATTGCAGTTTAGTTTTTTCTTCTCCCAGACCGCGCTTTCCAGCTTTTTAGAAATAGCGTACCACTTGGCCTGCTCGGCATTAGAATCGGCCAAGGCTTTCGCCATGTCATGCAGATCTTTTGCGCGCGGATCAGGGCCCTTGTAGATACGGTGGCCAAAACCCATAAACTTTCGCTTAGCGCGCAGTGATTCCTCGACGAAAGAATCGACACGGCTCACATCTCCGATAGCGAGAAGACTCTCCATCGTGCGCGTGTTTGCGGAGCCGTGCAGGTCGCCCTTCAGCGTGCCCACGGCGGAGGCAATGGCTGAATAGATGTCTGAAAGCGTCGAGGCGGTGATGCGCGCCGCAAAAGTGGACGCGTTCAAATCGTGCTCGGCGAGGAGAATAAGGTATTTATCGAGCATCGTATTTTCGACCGCCGTCCCCTCTTTTCCTTTCATCATGTAGAGAAAATTCTTGGCCGTCGACCATGAGGCATCGAGTTTCGGTTCGATGACCGGTTTTTCCGCGCGCAGACGGTCGATGGTCGCAACGAGGGTCGGCACCTTAGCCGTTAGACGGATCGCCTTCCGGAAATTCGCTTCAGGCGACTTGTCTTCAGTCTCAGAGTCATAGAACGCCAAGAGCGAGACCGCGCTGCGGAGAGCAGCCATCGGGTGTGCGCCCTTCGGAAAAGAAGATAGAAGTCTCAGGATCTCCCCCGGCAAAGCGCGTTCAGCCGCAAGGCTTGAGCGGAATGCCGAAAGCTCGTTTGAAATCGGGAGCTTTCCGTAATACAAAAGGTAGGTTATCTCTTCAAAATTGGAACGAGCGGTCAGCTCATGGATATCGTAGCCGCGGTACATCAACTTTGAGTTCTGCCCGTCGATCAGGCAAATCGAACTCTCAGCGGCGACCACACCCTCCAGACCCTCATGGAAACTTTCTTCAGACTTCACGGCGGTCACTTCCTTTTGCATGCGATTTTGCCACTCCCGGCGCTTGGAATCAATCTTTTCCGGGAATACCCGGTTCCGTCATTTTAACGGGGTCCATAATGTTGCGAATTTGATCTTCGGTCAATATTTTCTTATCGCGTATTACTTGCACGATGGTCTTGTGCGCGGACACGGCCTCTTTACAGACTTCCGCCGCCTTCGCATAGCCGATATAAGCATTGAGCGCGGTGGCCAGTCCCATACTTGACTCAGCGTAGTGCTTGCAGCGCTCTTTATCCGCCGTGATCCCATCAACACACTTTTCCTTCAGGATCTTGAGCGCGTTGCCTAGAATCGTCACGGCAAAATTCAAATTAAAGGCCGCGACAGGTGTCATGACATTTAACTCCAACTGCCCGGCCTGGACCGCCATCGCGATCACAGTGTCCGACCCGATCACCTGGAACGCGACCATGTTCACCATCTCTAAGATCGAGGGATTGACCTTGCCCGGCATGATCGAAGAGCCCGGAGCCGATGCGGGCAGATTGATCTCCGCAAAACCTGTCGTCGGACCCGAACTCATCAAGCGCAGGTCATTTAAGATACGCGTGAGTTCCAGACTTAGGTTCCGTAAAGAGGCGGAGACCTCCGCGATTGGACGCTGGCTCTGCATCGCTTCACGCATGTCTTTGGATGGAACCAACGGAAGACCCGTGAGTTTCGCAAGTTCACGGATAATATCGTCCCGGTAACCGCGAGCCGTATTCAATCCGGTGCCAGCTGCGCTGCCTCCTAGACCCAGCTCCAGTAAAGATTTTTCAGCGTGCTCCAGAGACAGACGGCACTTGCGAAGAGCTTCCGCATAGGCCGCAAACTCCTGCCCCAAACGGATCGGCACCGCGTCCTGCAGATGCGTCCGCGCCGATTTCAGGACGCCGTCGAATTCCCTGCCTTTTGCTGCGAAGCTTTTCTCCAGCGCTTCGAGCGGCCCGTGCAAACTCTCTTTTAGAATCAGAAGTCCGGCCACACGCACAGCCGCCGGGAACGTGTCGTTTGTCGACTGCCCCATGTTCGCATGGTCATTTGGGTGGACCGGTTGATACGAACCTTTTGGCGAGCCAAGAAGTTCGTTCGCACGATTAGCCAACACCTCATTCAGATTCATATTGAACGCGGTCCCCGCACCCATCTGGAACACGTCCACCGGAAATTGGTCGCGCAACTTCCCGCCAAGGATCTCGTCGCAGGCAGTGACGATCGCATCGGCGAGCTTCTTGTCGAGCGCGCCGATATGCGCGTTGGCGAGTGCCGCCGCTTTTTTAACATAAAGATAGGCGTCAATAAAACGCGGGTGAGCGTGAATGCCGCTTATCGGAAAATTCTCCACAGCCCGATCCGTTTGAATGCCGTAATAGACATTTTCGGGGATCTGCCGTGATCCAAGAGAATCTTTTTCAAGCCGGGAAGCGCCCATCGGTCTCGGGGATTCTTATTTAAAATCGGTGACGGTCTTTTTGGCAGGTGCAGCCGGCGGCGCCATGCGCAAGGCGCTTTCGGCGGCTTCGCGTGCAAGGCGCTCATCATCCGCCCTATTTTTAAGAGCGGATATCTCCTGATCCTTTTCGGCCAACTGACCCTGCATTGCCGATACACGCGCATTCAGCGCGTCAATGTCGGTCTGGTAATTACGTCCGCCAGTCGTGGCACAACCTGTTAGAAATAATGCACTTGCAATAATCGCTGTCCATCCTCTCAAACGCATGTTCATTCTCCTCTGTAAACGGTGTAATCGATGTCTGGAAAAAGATTATCGACTAATTCTATTCTCTCAAGCGCAGGCATGTCTATTGAATTCTTGGAAAGACCCTCCCAGAGCTGGGTAAAACGCTGCAGATGGTCTTTTGTGCGGTTGACCGCATAGGAACTATGCGTGCCGGTCTTTAGGATGAATGCCCAATCACTCGACTGCGCCAGCAGGAGTTCGCGTGCCATCTGGTTGAGCGCCCGGCGTTCGCTGCCGCCAGGCGAGCGGAAGCGCTTTGCCGCCCCGATCATACGCTCGACCGCTTTATGCAGGTGGCGATAGATCCAATCATTCGAACCATTGAGCCACACCTCTGCATAGCCATTGTACCCCCAGCTAGACATCGTCGGGGTCACGACCTGATTACGCGGATGACGCTCAAGATAACCTATCGGCGTGATCGTCTCGATTACGTTTTGATCGAAATGGATCTTACGCAATAACATCTCTATCCACTGAGGACCCTCAAACCACCAGTGCCCAAAAAGCTCCGCGTCGTATGGAGAGACGATAAGCGGCTCTTGTCCCATCATCGGCTCAAGAAATTCGACCTGCTTGATACGGTTGTGGATAAAGTTGCCCGCATGCTCGGCTATCTTGCGCGCAGCCGCGGCAGGGTCATACGGCTCCTTATGGGAGGCGCCTGAAATGCGGTAATACTTGATGCCTGTATGGATGCGCGTGCCGTCTCCGTTAAGGTAAGGCTTCACATACTCGTAATCAAGGTCAAAACCGATGTCGCGGTAAAACTCTCTATAAGCGGCGTCTCCGGGATACCCCTCTTCCGCGCTCCAGACGCTCTTGGAAGATTCAATATCGCGGCCAAACGCAGCAACACCAGTCCTACAGTAAACCGGTGCGAACACCCCGAACTTCGGACGCGGCGTGCCGAAAACGATCGAATGGTTATCCAAAATAAAAAATAAAATGCCCTGTTCTTTGAGGTATTCGTCGATGCCGGGCGCATAACCGCATTCGGGGAGCCAGATACCGCGGGGCTTGCGGCCCAATATCCGCTCATGCGTACGGACTGCCGTCGCGATCTGTGCACGCACCGCTTCCGGCTGAAGATCCATCAGAGGAAGAAAGCCATGTGTGGCCCCGCAGGTGATGATCTCAAGGACGCCCGCATCGGCATGCTCGCGGAACGCGCGCGTGAGGTCATTGCCGTATCGATCGCAAAAAATATGCCGCGCTTCGTAGAAAAGATCGCGGTACATACGGGCCAGCCCGTTAAACCGCTCATCGCTGTGGGTACGCTCGACTTCTTTTTCGGAAAGCTCGATCAGGCGGTTCAGGTGTTTCACATAACGCGACTGCAACAACGGGTCGGTGAGCATCGAAAGGAGGGTCGGGGTCAGGCTCATGGTGATACGGAAGTACACCCCATCGCGGCGAAGTGCGTCGAATGACTTTAGGAGAGGGATGTATGTCTCAGTGATGGCTTCATATAGCCACTCCTCTTCGAGGAAGCGTTCGTGCTCGGGATGGCGCACATACGGAAGATGTGCATGCAGGATAAGCGAAAGATAACCCTGGCTCATTGAACGGCCAGATGCTGGACTTTTTTTGACAATTCCGGCAAACGCTCGGAAGAAACCACATTCCTCAGGTATTTTTCCAATAACTTCCGGATATCCATCGAATCACCCACTGATTCCGCCCCGATGGAACGCCCCAAAAGACGGTAATAGACGTCTTCCGGAAGCAGCCATTCTTCATCCAGGACATCCGAGATGCCGAATGCCGGCGTCTTTACACGGTTGGACCGCAGAAGCGGAAAAAAAAGACTGCCCACACGGTAACCCAACTCCGTCACCCATTCACGGTCCGGCATGCCAACGTCGATATACCAGTTTTCTGCGTAAAAATTAAGTTCGATATCAAAAAATGAATTTGACCTAGGCAATACCAGACCGCCGGTCACATCATAAACGCGGAGGACCGTCTTGCTGCCCACATGACCCTTTGGGCCGATCTGGGCCAGCACTTCTTGCTGTCTTTGGGGGGTGACCTCCCAATACGCGAAAAGCCACCAAGGATCTCTCACCATCAGGACAAGACCATCCTCTCCATAATGGGAAGGCAGGCGACGATCTTCCCAGCTCGGCTGTTCCAAAACTTGAACCGTCGTTGGTAGGGTGGGGCGCTTGACCTTCCTGAGCACGGGCTTGCGCGCAAGCTTCAAAATACGACGTGCCTTCTTCGCCGGCTTACGGGCGGCGCTTTTTTTTTGGGGAGAATCGTTTTTCTTTATTTTCCGTCGCATCGTGGCCTCAGGGGTGATGATTATACCGAATTCAGGCCTTTTTAGCGAATAACCGCAGGCCCTCTGCCTCTGCGAGGAGACGAAATCGGCTCTTTGAAAGCACCGCTGCCACCAAAGGAGACTCCGCGTCAGTACGGCGGACAAGCGCATAGGATGACCCCGCGCGCAACCTTTCTG
>JANNFA010000129.1:0-3800 GCA_031379345.1 Candidatus Omnitrophota bacterium
TGGGTCTGAGCCGCTTGTAGATCGGAAGCCGCCATCCCATGAGGCCTTTGGGCGTCCTCCTCCGCGAAAAATGCCTTCGCATCCAAAAGCATCTGGCGTACATCGGCTGCCATTAGTATCTGGGAATAAGAGAACGTGAGGAGAAGGGTCGAGGCGGTGATCTTGACGACGAATCCATTCTGCTTCATCGAGCACCTCCCGTTAGAAATCGTATTTCAAAATTACATCACGCAAATCCACGTGTCAAGTTTAATTTGATAAATAATCATATTTATTTGTTTTATTAGAAAATACTGTTTAATTGGGAATCATCAAACTACTTGATTTTTAATCAAATCTGGTATAAACTTCGACTACGACATTTAGAAAGGGAAATCCATGAAAGGGTTGGGAGACCGGGTTCGAGACCTTCGGAAGACCAAGCGGCTGACGCTGGTCGAGGTGGCCAAGTCCAGCGGCATCGACCAAGCGACCTTGAGCCGCATTGAAAATGGCAAGATGACCGGCACGCTCGATTCACATCGCCGCATCGCCGACGCGCTCGGCGTGCGCCTCACCGATCTCTACGAGAGTGCCATGCAGCAGCTCAACCAGGCCGGGGATCGCAAGGCCCAGAAGAAGTTGGAGACCTTTTCCCATTCCAGCGGCTCCGTCGCGGAACTTTTAGCGACCGGGATATTACAAAAAAAGATGATGCCGGTGCTTCTCAAGCTCAAGGGCAAGGGTCGCACCGAGACCGAGGAGCTCCCGCTCTTCTCCGAACGGTTCGTCTACGTGTTAAAAGGCTCCACAGAGGTCACAATAGGGAAGGATAGCAGGACCCTCACCCAGGGGCAGAGCCTTTACTTCAACGCCTCCGCCCCCCATTCTTTTAAGAACAAACTAAAAACCGAGGCCCAGATCCTTTCAATCATCACACCCGTATCCCTATAATACAAGGAGGTCCAAGTGTCCAACCACGCCAAGAAACCCACCATCCTAATATGTGATGATGAAGAGGGCATTCGAGAATCGTTTAAACTGATTCTTGAAGACAACTACGACCTCAGGTTTGCCACCAATGGCCCTGAAGCCCTTGAAATGCTAAAAACCCTCTCCCCCGCCCTGATGATGCTCGACATCAAAATGCCCAAAGTGCACGGGCTAGAAGTCCTCAAGCAAATCAAACAGCTCAAGCCCAAACTCCCCGTCATCATCGTGACCGGCTACCAGAGCGTGGAAATGGCGCAGGAAGCCCTCCGCCTTGGGGCTGCGGATTACATCCCAAAGCCGTTTGAGTCAATATCCCTCCAGAAAATCGTCTCTAGCCTCATTAAATGATTTTTAACGTATACGGCTTAATTAATTTAATAAACGCATTTTGTGCTTTAACTATTACAAGTATTATTTTTTTTAAGAAGGGCCGCAAACCCATCCAATTAACCTATGGGCTGTTTTCTCTGTTGCTATTCTTCTATGGTTTTTTTTATTGGCGCTGGTCTTCAGAAACTGACATATCAAATGCTTTATATTGGTTTAAACTTCTAATGTACCCCACCTGCGTAATCCATGTGGTCTATTTTCATTTTTCCTTAGAGATTTGCAATAAGATTCAGTCATTCAAGCGAATCCTTATAGTTGGATATATTTTGTGTTTTCTATTCGTACTTCTAAATCATTTTAACGTTTTATACGACCTTCAATATGTTCGCTCAAGGTTACCTTTTTTATTCTGGCCTCACGCATTACCCCAACTTGGATTTCTAATAGCGTTTGAGGTGTTAACAGTACTTTTTAGTTTCTACGTCCTGTCAATTTCGGCAAGAGAAAGTTTTGGTCTTTCTAAATTGCGGTACAAGTACCTACTTGGCGCCGGCATAATAGGCTGGGCAGGCGCCGCAACTAACTGGGTTCACTTTTATGACACTATTTTTATCCCACCACTTGGAAATCCAATGATTTCCGTCTATTTGTTATTTACCTTTTACTTAATCTTTAAGCATGACCTACTAGGGCTAGACTTTGCAATTAAAAGAACCTTTGTTTACACGCTTCTGACGCTCTCCATTTCTCTGACGTATGCGCTTTTCGTTACGTTATCTGAGCGCTTTTTTAACGCATACATAGGTTACAGCTCTTTTATTGGAAGCGCCTTTGCCGCCTTAACCATTGCTATTATGTTCGTTCCATTAAGAGATGCTATTACAACAATTATCGACAAAAGATTTTTTGGAATGAGTATTCAGGAGCTGTCCCAAGAAAACCTGCAAATGAGGCAGCGATTACAGAATCAAGATAGAATGAAAGCTGTGGCTACTTTAGCTGCGGGGATGGCCCATGAAATAAAAAACCCGCTCACTTCCATAAAAACATTTGCGGAATACCTCCCTAAAAAATATGACGACCCTGAATTTCGGGAGAAGTTTTCTCGTATTGTGGTAGATGAGGTAGATAGGGTTAATAATATCGTGAAACAATTGCTGGAGTTTTCAAAGCCTTCGCCCCCTGACCTAAAGCCTGTTTTAGTAGGAGACCTTTTAGATCAGACTCTGGGTCTGCTCAACAACAATATGGTTCGATACAATATAGAAGCTATCAAGGAGTTGGACATGTTTGCGCTGGTTCAGGCGGACAGGAACCAGCTTAAGCAGGCTTTTTTAAATCTGTTCCTTAACGCTATCCAGTCTATGCGTGACGGCGGGAAACTTCATGTGTCCGTACGCACTGAGCAGGGAGGAAAAACCCGTATATCGATTTCCGACACAGGAAGCGGCATGGCTCCCGACCAAATTCAGCATGCCTTTGACCCATTTTTTACTACCAAGGAAGATGGGACTGGTTTAGGCCTAGCGATCGTTCACAGCATCATTACAAAACACGGTGGGAAAATTGAAATCCAGAGTGAGCTGGGAAAGGGAACGGCGGTTAATGTATTCTTTAAAAGTCGAGATTGATGTACTCTCTCTTCGTGATTCTTCCTTTCTTCCAAGCCTGATAAAAAATCTCCGCAATTTCCGGGTCAAACTGAGCGCCGGCACACTTTAGTATCTCATCGAACGCCTCTTGGGGCGGCATGGCCTTTTTGTATGACCTGGCGGTCGTGATGGTGTCATAGGAATCTGCCACGTTCACGATACGGCCGATAAGCGGGATATCCTTCCCCTTCAACCCATGAGGGTAGCCTTTGCCATCCCAGCGCTCGTGATGATAAAGGATGCCGTCGCCCAAGTGCGATAGGCCCAGCACAGGCTTCACGATATTTGCGCCTATCATGACATGTTCTTTCATTACTTCGAACTCTTCCGGGGTAAGCGAGGCCGGTTTGTTTAATATTTGATCGCGAATGCCAATCTTTCCCACATCGTGCAAAAGGGCAGAAAGCTGCAAAGTCTCGAGGAACTCTCGGTCAAACTCTAATTTGCCTTCATCTATCATCTCTTTGGCGATGACGAGGCTATAATGCGAAACGCGCTCTGAATGCCCGTGCGTATAGCGGTCGCGGGCATCGATAGCCGTCGCCAGGGCGATAGAGGTCTGGATGAAGAGCTGATGCTCCCGATCGAAGGACGTTTTCAAGTCCTTGATAAGCTCTGCATTCTTGACGGCCATCGCCACATCATTGGCGAGGGTCACAAAAAGGCTGATTTCGGGGTCGTAGTACTTCTCGCCGGATAGTTTTTCACCCAGGATCAGCACGCCGACCAACTCCCGCTTATAAAAGCTAGGAACACAAATGGCCGCCCGCAAATAGGTCATGTGCTTTTTTATATCCTCATAATGGGTAGCACGACCTTCTTTTTTATTCACGAGAATCTCAAAGT
>JANNFA010000197.1:0-1835 GCA_031379345.1 Candidatus Omnitrophota bacterium
CGAACGCGAAATCGCGGCCTTGCTTTACAAGCGTTTCAGCCAGCACCTGCGAGGAGGCCTCGGAGTAGATACGGAGGATGGGCTCGGTGCCCGACAGCCTGAACAAGAGCCAGCTGTCATCATCCAAAACGTACTTTACGCCATCGTTGGTGCGGATATCTTTGAGAGAGTGTCCCTTCAGATCAAAGGATGGTTTTTTCTCGAGGGCAGCGAAAAGTTTCGGCTTGAGCTCATTGGGGTAATCGATGTCGTTACGTACATAGAAAAGCTTGCCGAATTCCTTCTCCACCGACTTCAATATCTCATCAAAGGTTTGTTTTCGTACCGCCATCATCTCCATCAAGAGCAGCCCCGAGAGCATGCCATCGCGCTCGTATAGATAGTTCTGGAATCCAATGCCGCCTGATTCCTCGCCGCCGATGAGAACATTCTCGCGGCGCATGATATCGCAGACATACTTGAAGCCGATGGGCGTCTCATGTACTTTTAGCCCAAGCTTGTTCGCCACGCGATAGATGAGCGCCGTATTCGAGACGGTGGTGACCACGCTACCGGTTTTTTTCATGTCCTGTACCATGTGAAGCATGATGAGCGACAGGATGGTGCCAGGAGAAATAAATTCACCGCCCGGACGAAGAGCGCCCACCCGATCGGCGTCGCCGTCGGTGGCCACACAAAGGTCATAACCGCCTTTTTTCATAAGCTCAACAGAGGGCACAAGATTTTTTGGGATCGGCTCAGGCGCATAGCCGCCAAACGTCACATCCCGCTCGCCGCGGATCGTTGTTACCTGAATTTTTCCGCCCGCGAGCATCTCTTCAATATTCTTTGCGCCGACTCCATGCATTGAATCGATAAGCACGTGGTAAGGCGCGCTGCGTATCACCTTCAAATCAACATAAGCCCTTAGGTACCCCAGGTATTTTTCATTGAAGTCACGCATTTCAACCTTCCCGCCGGAAATGGTTTTGCAAAGAACCGGATTCTTGCCTATCCAACGCTCGACGGCATCCGTGATATCCTTTTCGGCGGAACCGCCAAAATCGGTCTTGAGCTTCACGCCATTGTAGCCGGGCGGATTGTGGCTGGCAGTGATGGCGACACCGCCATTGAGTTTTTCTTTCACAATGGCAGAGCTGACGGCCGGAGTGGGACAGGCGTGGGAAGCAAGCGTCACCTGAACACCGTTCGCGGCCAGAACTCCGGCAAAAAGTTTTGCAAAGTGGTCAGAATTGCGGCGGAAATCAAAACCAATGGCGATGCGTGAAACCTGCCCAGACCTTGCCTCTTTTGTCAGATAGTCCGCATAGGCCTGCGCGACAAGAAGCAGGTTCTCGTCGGTAAACTCTTTGTCCATCAATGCCCGCCAACCATCCGTTCCGAATTTGATCGCCATTATCCCCTCATCTCCCGAATCGCCTTCCCCACATCGGAGACGCCGAATATCGCGGTGCCGGCCACCAAGATGTTCGCCCCCGCTCGGACGGCTTCTTTCGAAGTCTCGCGATTGATGCCGCCGTCGACCTGAATATCCCCTTTAAACTTCGCCTTCAATTCGCGTATCTTGGGTAGGACCTCCGGCATGAATGCCTGACCCCCGAAACCGGGGTTCACCGTCATCATGAGAACCAGGTCGATCCGGTCTAAAACCTTGTCGAGCATCGACAGCGGCGAAGCGGGCTTGAGCGACACTCCGCAGCCCAGCTTATACGAACGGATGAGCTGGATGACTTCCGCCAGGCTCCCGGCGCAGGCTTCGGCGTGCACCGTGATGCTGTCTGAGCCCGCTTTTGCAAACTCCGGAATGTACTGCGCTGGATTTTCAATCATGAGAT